>CAZBYM010000126.1:5798-9568 GCA_964495745.1 uncultured Chryseobacterium sp.
AAGAAATTATTTCCAGGCCAAAAGCTTATGGATATCACTTACGAAAACAGGATCTCTACCCTTCTATTCCAGTGACTCGCGTCTCTGTCGATTCAAGCATTTCGGATCTCGCTGCATTCGCGATCGCAAAAGGTTCTACATACAAAATTTTGAAAACCCTAAATCCATGGCTGCTGAAATCATCACTGACGAATGATGCAAAGAAAACATATACGATTTTGTTTCCCGCAAAAGGGACGTCACTGTATGGACTTGAAGACGAAGTAGTACCAGGTTCTGCCGAATCAACTCAAACTGATACGTCGAAGTATGTTACTGTAGCGGATATTACAACCGACTCCGCTTCCCGTTCCATTGTTTACAATGTGACAGAAGGAGATTCCTGGATTACTATTGCCGAGAAATTTGGTGTCGACAAAAACTATCTGCTTGAATTCAATAAACGCGATGAAAGCAACGCTCCAAAGTCAGGCGAAG
The DNA here is from genome assembly GCA_964495745.1 of uncultured Chryseobacterium sp. Classification (GTDB taxonomy): domain Bacteria; phylum Bacteroidota; class Bacteroidia; order Palsa-965; family Palsa-965. Next base: position 6,276 of record CAZBYM010000126.1, read on the forward strand.
AAATTGTTATTCCGAGAAGATAATTGTGCTGTAAACTATGAGTAACATTCCTGAAATAGCTGAAGCAGAAAATGAAGTACTGGAAGTTTCCGGTGCAAGGGTGCACAATCTCAAGAATGTTAACGTTGTAATTCCGAGAAATAAATTAGTTGTTATCACAGGATTAAGCGGAAGCGGAAAATCTTCGCTTGCATTCGATACAATTTATGCTGAAGGTCAGCGTCGATACATTGAAACTTTCTCCGCGTATGCGCGACAATTTCTAGGAGATCTTGAACGGCCCGACGTCGATAAAATCACTGGCTTGAGTCCCGTAATTTCTATCGAACAAAAAACGGTTAACAAAAATCCACGTTCTACTGTTGGAACAATTACAGAAATCTACGACTTCTTTCGTCTTTTGTTCGCTAGAGCAGCGGATGCATATTCTTATGTAACAGGAGAGAAGATGGTTCGCTACACCGACGAGCAAATCATTGATCTCATCCTGACGACGTACAACAAGAAGAAAGTCTACATCCTCGCCCCTGTTGTAAAGGGAAGAAAAGGTCATTATCGCGAATTGTTCGAGCAAATCCGTAAACAAGGATTTCTACGCGCACGTATTGATGGTGAGATTGTAGAACTAACATCGAGAGTTCAACTCGATCGTTACAAAGTACACGATATCGAAATTGTGATCGATAGAATTGAAGTGAAGGTGGACGACAAACAACGCATAATCGATTCTGTTCGGTTAGCACTTCGTCACGGAAAAGGCACGATGATGATGGCCGAACAGAACAAATCTGAAGCCCGACATTTTAGTCGTCACCTCATGTGTCCCACTTCAGGAATAGCATATGATGATCCGGCACCTAATTTATTTTCGTTCAATTCACCTTACGGAGCATGTACGCGTTGCAATGGTCTTGGTCACATATTGGAAATTGATACGAACAAAATCATTCCGATAAAAACGAGAAGTATCAAATCGGGAGCAATTGTACCAATTGGCGAATACAAACCAACCTGGATCTTCCAGCAGATGGAAGCTATTGCACAAAAGTTCGGCTTTAAACTTTCGGATCCTGTAAAAGATATTCCTGAAGACGGATTGAATGCAATTCTTTTCGGAACAGATGAAATGCTGAAAGTAAAAAACGACGTACAAGGCGCAGCGACCAGCTATTCCATGTCGTTCGAAGGAATTGTCAACTTTCTTGCACGACAGGAACAGGAAGGTTCTTCATCTGTTCAGAAATGGGCACAGGAATACATGAACGAATCCGTTTGTCCGAAATGCGAAGGCGCGCGACTGAAAAAAGAGGCATTGTACTTCAAGATTGACGGAAAAAATATCGCTGAACTTTCTGCAATGAGCCTAGATCAATTGTTTGAATGGTTCACGGATGTTGAAGAACGTTTGAGCGAGCGGCAACATCTTATTGGGAAAGAAGTACTGAAAGAAATCCGTTCGCGACTTGGATTTCTTCTGGATGTTGGTTTGACTTATCTCAGCATTAACAGAAGTTCACGTTCGCTTTCAGGTGGAGAAGCACAACGTATTCGTTTGGCCACACAAATTGGATCACAGCTAGTTGGTGTGTTGTACATTCTGGATGAACCAAGTATTGGATTACATCAGCGCGACAATGTACGTTTGATTACAGCGTTGAAAAATCTCCGCGACATTGGCAATTCCGTAATCGTTGTAGAGCACGATAAAGAAATGATCATGAGTGCCGATTATGTTTTGGATATTGGTCCACGAGCAGGTGTTCATGGCGGACATGTAGTTGCAGAAGGAACTCCGGCAGAATTAATAAAATTCGACACGCTTACTGCAGATTACATTACCGGCAAACGTACAATTGCAATTCCTGCGGCCAGAAGAAAAGGAACAGGTAAGTCAATCGTTCTCGATGGTTGCACGGGACACAATCTTCAAAACGTAACCGTAGAATTTCCTCTCGGAAAATTTATCTGCGTCACCGGAGTAAGCGGCAGTGGAAAATCTTCACTGATCAATGAAACACTTTATCCGATTCTTGGAAAGTTTTTCTACCGTGCCGAGAAACGTCCGCTTCCTTATCGCAAGATTCACGGGCTCGAGTACATCGATAAAGTAATTGATATTGATCAATCGCCAATTGGCAGAACTCCGCGTTCAAATCCTGCTACGTACACTAATGTGTTTTCTGATATTCGACAATTGTTCGCCGAATTACCTGAATCGAAAATCCGCGGGTACAAACCGGGCCGTTTTTCTTTCAACGTGAAAGGCGGACGATGCGAAACATGTCAAGGCGCGGGATTGAGAACAATTGAAATGAATTTTCTCCCCGACGTATACGTGTTGTGCGAAACCTGCAACGGCAAACGTTACAATCGTGAAACACTTGAAGTTCGTTTCAAAGGGAAAAGTATCAGCGATGTTTTGAATCATACCATTGAACAGGCGTCAGAATTTTTCGAAGCACATCCGCATATTTTACAACGCGTACGTGCCATGAATGATGTTGGACTTGGTTACATCACGCTCGGACAACAAAGCACAACGCTTTCCGGCGGTGAAGCACAACGTGTGAAACTTGCAACAGAACTTGCGAAAAGACAAACAGGAAATACGCTTTACCTTCTCGACGAGCCAACAACAGGTTTGCATTTTGAAGACATTCGAATACTTCTTGAAGTATTGCAGAAACTTGTTGATCAAGGCAACACGGTAATTGTGATCGAGCACAACATGGACATTATCAAAGTTGCGGATCACGTCATTGATCTTGGTCCTGAAGGCGGAAGTGGTGGTGGAAAAATTCTCGCAGAAGGAACACCGGAGCACGTTGCAAAAAACAAGGTTAGCTTTACTTCGAAGTTTTTGAAGGAGGAGTTGAAGTAGCCCTTTTCGTGAAAACTTTCGATGCAATTGGAGTCAGTCACAATGAAGCCACCCAAAAACCAGTTTTTACATTTGAAATCGATTTTGTAACTTCCACTTCAGATGAGCCAATTAAAAGAAAAACTTCATTTGTTGATTGATGAAACGAATGATCCGATCGTTCTTGAAAACCTATATCAGTATTTGAACATAGGGATTGAAAAGAGAAAAACAGACATTCTCGATGAACTTTCTCCGACAGATATGAATTCTTTGAATGAATCACTATCAGAATATATGAGAGGAGAACTGCTGCCGCACAAAGTTGTCGTGTCCCAGATAATTGATTCGCGCCAGAGATCGTTCTAGAATCTTAGCTTCAAAACTTTTCTTCTTAAACTGGGCCGTTGGCCTTTTGCCGCAGATTCGCAGA
>CAZBYM010000127.1:0-9551 GCA_964495745.1 uncultured Chryseobacterium sp.
CAATGATCCGTGGAAGGAAGATCAGAATACCGCAAATGAGTGATGTGATCGAAGTAAAAAGTACAGCTGCTGCAGAAATGTCTTTTATTCGTCCGGCTTTCTCTGAATGATCAGGATGAAGCAAATCAATTGTACCTTCAATGGCCGTGTTGATCGCTTCAGTAGCAAGTACCGCTCCTGCACAAAGGACCACAACAATCCAATCCTGAATATTTATCTTCAGAAATATTCCAGCCAACAAAACAAGGATCAAAACGGTCAGGTGAATTTTCGCATTACGTTCACTGCGAAAAAGTAATCCAATTCCACGAAATGCAAATCCAAATGAACTCAAGATTCCATATTTCTTCTTCGACATGCTCTTACTCAATAATGAGATTCGGTTTGGCTTGCTTCAGTATGCTCAATTTCGGATCAGATGGATTACTCACAACAAGTCGGTTCAGATTCGGCAGACTCAACAAGGGAGTCCAATCGCCAATACTATTTCCAGCCACATTGAGATAAGTAAGGCTTTTGCAAGCCTCAATCCCCTTCAACGAAGTTATTTTATTTGCAGAAAGATCAGCTTCTTGCAGACTTGGATATTTACTCAGCTCTCCAACTCCGATCAAAGTGTTGTTACTCGCATCAACACGCTCGATATTCTTGAATCCGGGAAAATAATACAACTGATCAATCTCTGCGAAATCCAACATCAGTACTTTGTCATTTCCGAATAGCGGAAACGCAAGTAATTCCTTTTCCACTCTGCCTGCGTGCCAATTCGATGATCTCCAATCGGTATTATTCCCCAAAGCCAATTGTTTGTAAACTCTTCTGTACAGGCGGACAGAATATTCCATTTTGTTTCCCCAGTTGCGGTGCATCAGGAGATCAACAGTAAATAAAATATCATCCCCTGGATCAAACGACTCATTCAATTCTTTCTGCGAAAATTTTTCCGGATGAAGATTCAGATCCACGAGATACGGCAACGATTGATAAGAAAGTGAAGAAAGATAAGCGCGGTTCACATAATCCGATTTGTACAACGAATACCAGGTAATAAATCGTGACCAGCTCACCAATGAAGATGTAACAAACACTGTAAAGAACAACCATGTGTTAATTCTGAAAAGCCAAGTGTTCGTTTTCTTTCCATACACTTTCAATGCCGTAGTGAATGCTCCAATTACAGTAAGAAGAAGATAGAAGTACACTCCGATTCGTTTGTACGTCATTCCGAACATTGCAGAATACATATCATTTCTTCCAGCCATAAACAACAACATCAAAATATTCTGCAGCAACCATAGGATCGCTAGTATTCGAATGATTCCGTAAGAACGATTATAGTTTAACCGGCCACGAAAGAAAAACAAAACGAGTAACATGGCGAGAAGAACATTAATGATCAGCATTCCCACGCCTTGATGAACATAACTGGTGTACGTTATTCCATCAGGCATTTTCTGATCGCCTAGCTGGAACCAAGCATCTGCCCCGTTCACAAATAACACGAGTACATTCAGTAAACTGAAAAGGAGAATTCCAAGAAATCGTTCATTCTCTTCGCTCATCAGCGAATCGCCCCAATTGGCGTTTGTTTCATTCTGTTGCTCGAGATTTCGCTGGTAGTTTCCACTGTTTTCACCAATTCCGCCAAATTTTCTCAGATACAACAATCCATAAATTGCTATTGAACCAATCGCGGTGAACGTGCACCATTTCCAGGAAATCCAATCGAGGTTGATGTACTTCGTGAGTTCCTTAAACAGAACATTCGTTGATCGGTACATCACAAAAAATATCAGAACAATGATTACTGCAACGATGATCGCCCAGAATCGCCCAGAGGTTTTCTTGGTTTGACCGGAATTAACTTGCTCCCGGCCCGCCCTTCGATCAAAGAAATCGATAATCATGAATACATAAGAACCGCCGATCGTGCAAACAGAAAGGAAAAATGAAATGAGCATGGAAGTTCCGGGTGCAGCGCTCTGAGCTGAGAACAACATCAATGCTGAAAAGTTGGCAACAATAGCAAGGTTGGATCCATTGAGATAAACAGCTATTCCTGAAATAAGCACTAATCCAGCGGACACAATCCAATGCTTGCGCTTAACCGATTCCGGACGCATGAAAGCTAATCCAGCGACAACAACGATTGAAAAAATCAGAAAATTGAGTCCTGCAGTTTGCTCATAGAAGAGAAAACTATACAGAGCAATGCATAACAGATAAATCCAGTCGTTTCTTTTCATAGTCAGATCGTACGTACGAAAGGTAGTTTAGGTTATTGAATTAGACGGGAATTTGAAATCAGAATTCTGATCTTTTAACAATCGTTCCTAGAACGACAGCGCATATCCGAAAAGACCAAGTATGGAAATAATAAAATAGCCTGTAAGCGTAGAAGCGCCAGCATAATCCTTGGCCATTCGCTGACCGAGCAACAAACAGATCAAAGTAACTGACGACAAGAAACAGCCAAGGCCGAGAAACTCAATCGAGCCATTCACCAAAACCATGACAATTCCACCAAGTGAAATCAAACCCGAACATAATTCAAGTAAAATAATCAATGGCCAGATCACAAACGCGAGATGACGCAACAACGTTTTCTCCATTTGAGAAATAAAATACAACTTGTTCTCTTTGTATTCTGTGAGTTTGTTGAAACCAGACTGAATGAAGGTCACTGCAAGAAACAAGGAGCAGAGGGCCGCAATAACAGTCATAAAAACCCAGGAGTTTGTAAACACACCGAAATCCATACTTTCAAATGCATTGGCAGCAGGAATATCGCTTTGAGTTACCATTTCAATTCAGATTAAGAGTTAGTTCAGAAGTAAGACGATCGCGAAAGAAACAGTTCCTTCATTCTAGTATCTCGCGAATCCATCAGCATGATCACGGATCGATTTAAGAGTTGCTTCGTCGTGCAAAACACCCTCCGGAGTCATTAAATCATTGATCTTTGAAATCGGAAGCAAAGACGGATAGACATGAATTCCTAAATAGTGAAATGTGCTCGCCAAATGATCCATTCCGCGTAAGTTCCCTCCTCTACCCGCTGCACTTCCTGTCAACGCAACTTTCTTCCCTGCCAAATCCTTCGGTTGAATCGCATCAAAAAACATCTTCAATATTCCAGGAAAAGTCCCCTGATATTCCGGCACGACCATTAGAATTTTGTCAACATTTCTTACATACTTTTCAACTTGATTCTGAAAATCAGTTGATTGCTTGTCTTTCATCCATGTAAACGAAAAATCGGCCGGTAAATTCTGCAAATCCAGTAACTGAGCGGCAACTCCATTGTCAGCATAATGTCCAAGATAGAGTTCTGCAATTTTCACAGACTTATTGTTCGCTCTATTGGTACCTGAAAGTATTGTAATCATTGTTAACGAATCGAGGTTATTGTTCAAAAGTCTCTCCCCTGCTCTCGGGTCAAATTCAGTACCTTCGGACGAATTTCAGAGCAAGAATAGCTACTGCTAATTAACGCATTTTTAGTTATTCTTTTCGCACAAGAATTTGAAGCAGAGAAATCGATAGCATGAATATCACGTATTACGGTCATTCTTGTTTTGGTGTTGAATTGATAGGCAAGCATTTACTGTTTGATCCTTTCATTTCTTCAAATCCATTGGCCGCATCTGTGAATGTTGACACTATTCCTGCAGATATTATCTTGATCTCACATGGACATTTCGATCATATCGAAGATTGTGTCCGGATTGCGAAAAGAACTGGCGCAACAGTAATTTGTTCCTGGGAAATTCACGTGTGGCTCAATAAGCAAGGAATCGAAAATACCCGCCCGATGAATGTGGGTGGAAAATGGATGACAGAATTCGGCAAAGTGAAATGTGTAACTGCAGTTCATTCCAGCAGTTTGCCTGATGGTACGTACGCTGGAAATCCAATGGGATTTGTCATTGAGAGCAATGAAGGAAATTTTTATTATGCCGGCGATACTGCATTGACCATGGACATGAAACTCATTGGAGAATACAGAAAGATTGATTTTGCATTCCTTCCAATCGGAGATAATTTTACAATGGGAATTGATAATGCTATTTTAGCAAGTCGATTCGTGGATTGCGGGAACGTAATTGGAATGCACTACAATACATTTGACATGATTGCAATTGACGAGCAACAGGCAATAACCAGTTTCGTTCGTGCCGGAAAGAAATTAACGCTGATGAAGATCGGTGAAACAATAACAAATCCCTGAAAAAGGGCTGATATGGGAAAAATCATAGCAATCGCGAACCAGAAAGGTGGAGTTGGAAAAACAACTACCGCAATTAATCTTGCTGCAAGTTTTGCGGTACTCGAACATCGCACTTTATTGGTCGATGCAGATCCGCAGGCAAATGCAACTTCCGGAGTTGGATTCGATCCGAAGAATGTGAAAACAAGTATTTACGAATGCATCATCGATGGAAAAGAACCACGTGATATCATTCTTCAAACTACAACACCAAATCTTGACATTCTACCTGCTCACATCGATCTAGTTGGCGCTGAAATTGAAATGATCAATCTTCCTAACCGCGAACGCATGATGAAAGGCGCGTTGGAGAAAATCAAAAAAGATTATGATTTTATTATTATCGATTGTTCACCTTCTCTCGGACTTGTAACTGTAAATGCGTTGACCGCCGCGGATTCAGTAATTGTTCCTGTGCAATGTGAATACTTCGCTCTCGAAGGTCTTGGAAAATTATTAAATACAATCAAAATTATTCAGACGCGATTAAATCCTGAATTAGCGATTGAAGGAATTTTGCTTACGATGTACGATATTCGTTTGCGCTTGAGCAATCAGGTTGTGGAAGAAGTGAAAACACATTTTCAGTCAATGGTGTTTGACACAATCGTACAACGCAACACGAAATTAGGAGAAGCTCCAAGTTTTGGAGAAACAATTATCATGCACGATGCTACAAGCAAAGGCGCGATCAATTATCTGAATCTTGCCCGTGAAATTCTGCAGAAGAATAACATGACGAGATTGAGTGATGAAGAGAAAATTATTAATATTACGCAAGGGTAAAAAACGTTCACTGTTAAATTGTTCACTGTTCCGTAACTGTGAACAGTGAACTATGAACTGTGAACCTTTAACAGAATGACACTATGAGTACGAAACGGAATGCATTAGGAAAAGGATTGAGCGCATTGCTCGAGAACGCAAACACCGACATTACTGCAAACAACCGTATGCCAGGTGATGTTGCTGCTGTTGTTGGTGCCGTGAGCAACATTCCTCTTAAGCATATTGAAGCAAATCCATTTCAGCCAAGAACACACTTCGAGGTTGAAGCATTGCAAGAACTTGCCGATTCACTGAAGCTACACGGAATTATTCAGCCGGTAGCTGTGCGCAAGATGGGTTACGATCGCTTTCAATTAATTTCCGGAGAACGTAGATTTCGTGCAGCACAACTTGCAGGATTTGATGTGATTCCTGCATACGTGCGTGTTGCGAATGATCAAGCCATGCTTGAAATGGCATTGGTGGAAAATATTCAACGCGAAAATCTGGATGCAATTGAAATCGCGATCAGTTACAAACGTTTGATCGATGAATGTCATCTCACACAGGAACAACTCGCAGATAAAGTAAGCAAGCAGCGCGCGACTGTTACAAATTACCTGCGCTTATTGAAACTTCCTGCAGAAGTTCAAAAAGGCATTCGTGAAAAATTGATTACGATGGGCCATGCGCGTGCGCTCATCAATGTTGAGAAGCAATCCGACATGCTGGAACTTTATCATCGTGTAGTAGAAGAGAACCTTTCTGTGCGCGATGTTGAAGAATTAGCCCGCGATGTAAAGAAAATTGAACCGCGTGTCAAGCACAAAAATTTGCAAGGCGATCTTGACGAAAAGTATGCGGATAAATTGAAAAGTCTTTCGAAGCAATACAAAGTGAGACTTTCTTTGAAAAGCAATAACGAAGGACAAGGTAAACTCATTATTCCTTTCAATTCAACAGAGGATCTTGACAATATTCTTGATGCGCTGGATATTTAGAATTGAGATTTGATATTTATGATTTGCAATTCTCAATTTTCAATTTTTCAACATTTCAATTATCCGTTTCTGAAAATGCAAAAACTCATTCCAACTTTAACAAAGCGAATGAGGTCTGTTGTGTTGACTTTCGGTTTTCTTGTTGCGAACATCTCATCTATAGACGCTCAATTTATCACCGGTCTCGATTTCGGTAATAGAGCTTTGTACACCCGCCAACCTAGAACCTTGAACATCGAACGCATAACCGTGAACGGTGAACGATTTAACGGTGAACGTATGAACGGTGAACGCCTCAACGGTAAACGTATGAACGGTGAACGATTCACAGACTCACTTCCTGCCGATACGATTAAGAAAGCGAAAATCCACTCGCCCAAGAAAGCATCACTCATGAGCGCACTTCTTCCCGGGCTTGGACAAGTTTACAACAAGAAATACTGGAAAGTTCCGATCATTTACGCAGCGCTTGGAGGACTTGGATACGGATTTGGATACAATCAGAAGTTCTTCAAATACTACAAAGACGCACTTCATGTTCGTTACGATGATGATCCAACTACGTTCGATCCACTTCCACTTTACTCGGATGCGGCACTCGTTACACTGAAAAACTATTATCAGCGTTATCGCGACCTATGCGTTATTGGAATGGCCGCTGTGTACACGTTACAGATTCTTGATGCTGCTGTGGATGCGCATTTGTTCTATTTTGATGTGGGGCCGGATTTGTCGATGCACTGGTCACCTGAAGTATCTCCATCGGGAAACGGATTATCGTATGGAGTTGGGTTGCATTTGGGTTTCAAATAAGCTCTGCGATTCGAGTCTTTTCTAAAGTCAAAACCATATAGTTATGTGTAATTGAAAGCGGCATTTTGGTTATATTTGACAAGTCCTGTAACAGCCATTACCTTATTATTTTTCAACGCCCAAACATCAAATTATGATGAGCCGATTTTCGATGCTTAGCCTGCTCTTATGTATTACACTATCAGTTGCAGCCCAAAACTATGTTCCTTTTCCAACGGACAGCGCCCGCTGGAGAGTGGGTTACGGAATGAGTATTGGTGGCTGCACAGGGTTTGCAGGCGAAGCGCAATATGAAATAACAGGCGATACGGTACTTGGAAGTCAGACGTATCATAAGATATATCAGATCAGTTACTCGGCCAGTACTACCTGTTACGCTACAGGAGGAAATGGATTTGCAGGCGGTATTCGGGAGGACTCCAGCAAACATGTTTACATACGCTACAGCGCTTCATCGGCTGAAGAACTGTTATACGATTTCAACCTGAACGTAGGAGACACAGTCTTCACTACACAGAATTGCGGATGTGATGCAACTGTAATCGCCATTGATTCAATCTTAATTGGCACCACATACAGGAAGCAGTTCCATGTCGCAAAAAATTTCTTCTGTGGAGGTGGGACGGCCAGTATTATTGAAGGTATAGGCAGCACAAAAAACCTGAATCAGTGCTTTGGTTGGCTGGAGCAGACATCGTCACTTACTTGTTTCTGGCAGGACGGTCAGGCATTGTTTCCAAGCGCATCTTCGAATTGCACGCCTCTTGTACAGAACATAATCGAAAGCGAAAGTGTTGCATCGATCAACGCTTTCCCAAATCCGGCGACTGAGCAAATAGTGATTACATCAACCAATCAATTTCATATTGCGCAACTGGTGACGATTGTAGACGTGAATGGGCGGATTGTGCGCAGTGAAGTTGCACAACCGGAAAATGGAGCCCTCGTAATTCATCAGGGCGATTTGGGTGCAGGAATTTATTTTATTGAAATCACAAATCATGATGGTCGAGTTGAACGGGTAAAGGTTTTGTTTTGGTAAATGAAAGGTCTACCACTTAAATGTGAAATATTTCGATAAAGAGAGTCAGGCATGGGCCTTGATGACAATAATTTTTGTTGCATTAACCGATAATATTTCAGTAGATGAAAAATTTTATCACCATCGCCGTATTATGCGTTGCTTCGTTGTGCTATGGTCAAGATGACCGCGGTAAGAAAGAACACGCTGCTGTGAATGTCCCTGCAGTTAAGACTGAGAACTCACGTGGAGCAACAAAAATAATTCACGATGTTCCCTCAACTGATTCAGTAGTAGCACCGCCTTGCGATACTTGCTATGAATGCCATATTACTTTTGACAATTACACTGGATACGCGATTGATATTTACATCGATGGAAATTACAAGGGCTGGGTTGAACCTTGGGGTAAAGGTGAAGTTTGGGGTCATCCTGGTTTCACGTGGTATGCCGAATCTGCAGGAGGCGGCTATTCCTGGACAAACAACATGGATTGTTGTGCATATGAGTGGTGGGTGAATTTGAGGTATTGAATGGCTTCTACACTGTTCCCTGCTTATTCCAATAAGTTTTTCCCTGCACAAAACATTAGAAGATCAATCAACATTATTTGTTGCGATAAATTTTTAACACAATGAATGTATTAGTACAGATATCCTTGCCTTATCACAAAATGTACAAAGTTCTTATCGCGCTAACTCTCTTCCAAAGCGTTGTATTGTGTGCGCAACCTCCTGCGAAAAAAAATGAATTTGCAAATGGTGCGCGGCACGGGACTTGGGTGTATTATTATTCAAAAGAAAAAGAAGTCACTGATCCAACGCGCGCAACTACTTATGTTCAGATCGAATTTGACCACGGCAGACCCGGACCTTTCCGAGAATTTTTCACAAATGGTACAATCTGTTGCGAGGCTCCAAAGACAATATTAGTATATGGAAAACCTAAACCTGAAGGGATAACAAATAAATACTCGTCTTCAGGAAAGTTGAAAGAAGTTGATAATTATCAACACGGGTTATTGCATGGCAACTGTGTAACGTATTTCGAAAATGCTATTATTCAAAGTACCGGGAAATATATTAGAAACCAACGCGTCGGCCTTTGGGTGTTCAATGACGAAACGGGTAGTTTGATAAGAAGAAAAACATATTCCAACGGAATTCCAACCGCAGGAAAATGCCTCGAATACTTTTATGATGCTGAAGTTTATAAAGAGAATAATGATAATATCAGAGCGTCGTTAGCTATTGACAATGGGCTTCGAGCTTACAAAATCGAATATTACGATTCTACATCAAAAGCTTATGCAATCGTAATCTGGCACGCGTCGTGGCTGTTCCGTGACTTGGGACTATTCAAGATCGCAGATAGCTTGTCGTTAATTACTGAAAATATTTTTGGCAGTTCTATGCAGCCTTTCGGTATAGCGCTAACTGGTCGTCCAAGACCACTTTATTCGGCAAGTTTATCTAAGAAGGTTGCGCTAAATCAGTCCGAAATAACCATTTCTTATTATGACCGATATAGTAATGGTATTACCTCAAAAATTAAGAGGGAAAATACCCTGATAGAGAACTGTTATTCTGATTTGTTTTTTGTTGGAGATTCGAACCGTTACACACTTAGTACTGTAAAATGGAACTACCGGTATAAAATCGCTTCTTGCATGTGGTTT
>CAZBYM010000128.1:0-9460 GCA_964495745.1 uncultured Chryseobacterium sp.
GAACGCTTCTTTCCGGAAAGTCGCCGAATGAAGTTTTACCGAATACGAAAGTAGAATTGCTTACGAAAGATGGCAAGGTTGTGAAGAGTACAACAACTGATGCGGAAGGAAATTTCAAGTTCGATAATTTGAGCTCCGATGAAAATTACATCGTGCGTTTGAATGAAGAAGATCCTTCCTTAGCTGCGAAAGCGAAATATTACATGTCAGATGAACAAGACAAACTGGTTCGTGTAACCGTAATGGATGAAGTCGGCGGACGATTTACTTTTCAAAATCTTCCGGTTGATCCAACTGCAGCTCCGCAACTTTTAGCGGACGACGAATATCTCACAATCGCCGGTAATCTAATTTCAGATGGAGATCCTCCGCAGCCAATTGCCAATACAAAAGTTGATCTGAAAGATGATCAGGGAAATCTTGTTCAGTCGACAACCACTAACGAGTTTGGAGCGTTTGCATTCACGCACATTCCTCCTGACAAAACATACATTGTTACACTTGACGACGCTGCTGATCCAAAACTCGCACCTAGCTCAACTGTATCGATCACCAACAGAAGCGGAAAGCAGTTGATGACAACAACTCCTGATGCGAATGGTAAATTCCAGTTTCGCATTCTTCCTTCGGATAAAGCAACGATTGCTGCAATGTCAGTTGAAGACACAGACCTTCGAATGGACATGCGCGGAACTTTAACCGGCGCTGATTCTGCTCACACTGTTCTTGCCAATACGAAAGTGAACATCCTCAATGAAAAAGGAGAAGTTGTTCAAACGGTTACAACAGACGATAAAGGATATTTCAATTTCACGAATCTTCCTTCCGACCAGGTGTACATCATGAGTGTGGAAGAAGTAAAAGACCCGGAACTTCTTGCTCTCGGAAAATTGTATGTACGTGATGATGGAGGTAAAGTGGTGAAGACTTTACGCATGAACAAATCCGGAAAATTTGAATTCCGTGTATTGCCATTGGATAAATCAACGATCGGTTATGTTTACGTTGACGATCCATGGTTGCAAGTGTTGCAGATGAAGTCGAAGCAACGTAAAGACAGTATTCTTATTATCGAGAATATTTATTACGATTATGGTTCGGCGGATATTTTGCCGGCAGAAGAAATTACGCTGGAGAAAGTAGTTCGTGTAATGCAACTGGATCCGAACATCACCATTGAAATCAGTTCGCATACAGATAGTCGCGCAACCAACGATTACAACCAGAAACTTTCGCTTAAGCGTGCTCAAAAGGTATTGGATTATCTCGTGAAGCGTGGTATAAATAAAAACCGTTTGAAGGCTGTTGGTTACGGAGAAACGAAACTTCTGAACGATTGCGCTGATGGTAAAGAGTGCAGTGAAGATGATCATGCGAAGAACAGACGGACGGAGTTTAAGATTAACAAAAAGTAATGCACACCTACACACGCCCCCTAACCCCCGAAGGGGGAACCTCCATCACACAATTGAAGATGAAGGGCGTTGGAGGTTCTCCCCATTGGACAGTTAGAGAGGCGCGGGAAGGCAGGACAAAAAAATCTGTAGAATGCATCGCCTACACACGCCCCCTAACCCCCGAAGGGGGAACCTCCATCTCACAATCGAAGATGAAGAGCGTTGGAGGTTCTCTCCGTTGGAGAGTTAGTGAGGCGCGGGAAGGCAGGACAAAAAATCTGCATGGCAAATAGTATGAGTGTGACAATAGACCAATCACGAATCATCTACGAAGACAATCACCTGATTGCGATCAACAAACGCACCGGAGAAATTGTGCAGGGCGATAAGACCGGTGATGTTCCGCTGAGTGAATTACTCAAACAATTTGTTGGAGCGAAATACAGCAAGCCCGGAGAAGTTTTCATGGGCGTAATTCATCGTATTGATCGTCCAGTGAGTGGAGTAGTGCTGTTTGCAAAAACGAGCAAAGCTTTGGCGCGGATGAATGAATTGTTCCGCATGCGTGAGACTACAAAAATTTATTGGGTGGTGGTGCAGAACAAGCCGGAGAAGGAAAGCGGAAAGCTCATCAACTGGTTGCAGAAAAATGAGAAGCAAAATAAATCATACGTTTCAAAAGTCGAGAAAAAGGATTTTCTGATTTGCGAACTCGATTATAAAATTCTTGCATCATCGGATCGTTATCATTTGCTGGAAATACATCCGCTCACAGGTCGCCACCATCAAATTCGCGCGCAGCTTGCAGCAATGGGTTCTCCGATCAAGGGCGATTTGAAATACGGATCAAAGCGTTCCAATCCTGATGGGTCCATTCATCTCCATGCGCGAAGTTTATCATTCATGCATCCTGTGAAGCAAGAAAAAATTACAATCACCGCTCCATTGCCAACAGAAAGAATGTGGCAAGTTTTTGGAGAGATGGTGAAGGCGGATGTGAAGTGAGATCACCACTTTTCTACAGTAACAAACTCCACGAAACCAAAGTGCGCATCACGTGTAGCGAGGCAGAGTTTGTGCTGATGTGCAATTGCTGCAATCCAAACATCATTTTCTGGTATTGGTTGGCCTTTGGTTTTCAGTTTTGATTTGATCGTGCCGTAAGATTTAGCTGTGCCCAAATCTATGCTGAGAACATTGCAAGCCTTCGCGAATTTCTCAAGCCGAGCGAGATTTTCTGTCTTTTTTGCTGATAATTCAGCTCCGTAGAAAAGTTCCCCGAGAACAATAGAAGGGACAAAAATTTCTTTGGATTTTTCAATATTCAAGAGAATATTCTGATCGCCAGCAAAAAGTCCAATAATAATATTCGTGTCTAACAAATATTTCTTACCACTCATTACGATCAATATTTTCGCACCCTTGATTTATCGCGGATTCCATTTGTAATAAATCCTGCTGATCAAAAGCGCCTGCAAATTTCACAAGTTTACTCTTGTCGCCATTGCTTTTTTTTAGTAATGACTTGATAAATGCCAACACACGACCCTTCTGAGTTTTCTCTAAATCAGAAAGACTGCTTAAGATTTGGGAATCTACTGTTGTTCTCATTAGATTTATTATTCATACTAAAGGTACAAAAAGCAGGGAACTTCTTGCGAATTATGGATTGCTTGGCATATCTTAGTTACACAAAAAAAGTCAAAAGCACTTAAAATCCAGAAATTCGATTGGCAGGTGCTTGATGGGCGGCAGACGACTGGCGCAGGAGCAAAATTGTAGAGGTTTCGTTTGTATTAGAACATATCGTAAGTGAAAAAATGTATCGGATTTTCTTATAAGGGATACGAGGGACTTAAAATCCCTTGGCTTCACGGGGCAAAAAATCCGACATCTTCAAGTGCTATTGTTCACAATTATCAGTTATTTTTGAATACGTATATGTCGAAGGATGAACAAGGGAATTGGGTTAGAAAAGTAGGCATGTGGAATGATGACAATACACCGATAGCTCCAAAGTAATCATGAAAAATTTCATGCTGTTATCAATATGCCTTGTACTTTCATGCGGGGTTCATTATGTAGATAATCGTCCTGAACCGATTACGCATATCAATAGTGATGTGAGCCCTAGATTCGTTTATTACTATTACGATTCAGTTCCGCAGGTAAAATGGAACCAACCGAAAGTGGAATGGGTTTCAGAAGTGGCTTTAGCTACCAATAAGGATGTCAAGCAAATTGTGTATTACTTCCCCCCGCCTCAAGAGGAAATGTACAAGGTGGGATTCACCTGGCCAATTGTAATTATGAAAGTATATAACGATTCTGCCAAAACGTGGCTTATGAAAAATCAATTGTCCCAATCAGAAATCACCAGAATAGCTTATCGCTTTGAAACAGAAGTATTACAACCTATGGTTGATTTTGGCAAATCGAAAAATTATCCGGATTCGCTAATTTTTGTCAAATAGTTCAGAATACGACTTGCATTCTTATTCAGTTGATGTTGCTCCAATAACTTCAGTTAATCACACCACATTCCTCGGAGGTTCTTCATAGCGCACGTGCTTTAGAAAATTCTTTTCGGACTTTCTCATCATTGATAAGCTTTACGCGTATGCGCATCACGCAGGAAAGCGTCAACAATCGAGAGCAGACTTTGCTTCTCGGTGTGAATTACCAGTGAAAAATGACTTTTGGTTGCCATTGTTTTCTTCTGTTTGCCGGTATTACTTCCCGATACAGAATTTACGTAATGTTTTGTGAGACAGATCAATTGAGGCGATTCGATTAGGGCTTCTTTTTCTAACTAACTTATTGATCTTCAAGATCACCAAGTGTACTTAAGTAGTAAAACCAGACATAACCGGATTAATAACTTCCTTATAAGAAACTTCCTTAAGTTAGTAAATCTGAGCTAATAGTAAAAGCATTAGGTATCTTGATTCTTGTTGGTGCATTTCCCAAAATTATTGCAATCACAATTTACGCAACGATGTAACGTAACACGCAAACTGGTGGCTTCATGTCGGTATCTAGTGAAATTGTAATCCGGCAATTGTTTCGAATACACTTCTAATGGCGTAAATCCTTTCAACGAACCGTGCGGCCGCATTTCGCAATAGTCGCGAACCGCTCTGTGCAAGGTTCGCGTGAGTTCCGGCATTCCTGGCAGAGGTTTTCTTCTGAGGTAGCGCGATTTCAAGATTTTGTGTACAGCTTCAATTCTTGAATTGGAAAATTCAATATCCTTTAGTGCGCGAAGTCTTTGTATGAAAGTATTGTTCTTCAAGAAGGAGCCGATCACCGTATCACTAGGCAGCTTTTTTCTGCTTGGATTTTTTCAACTTCCGTTTTTCCTTATGTGCCTTAATAAAAGCACTGATTTCTTTTCTGTCTTTGTCAGTTAGCTTTTTATTGATAACATAAAGATCAGGCTCTTCAGATTTTCTTCTTTTCATGTTATTTACTTTTAAAATATTGACTGATTAATTTATCCGCTTCATTATCCAAAATAACCATTCGCTGACCAATCGCTCGTTGTGCTCCCAATGTCTTTGTGTAGTATTCGATTAATGATGTTTTTGAGATAAAACTTACAAAGCCACCAAATCCTGAATCCTTTGACACCTTACACGCAAACGCAAACATATTGCCACCAACTCCTTCGTACAGTTTTTCCTTCCCGCGATTAAATTCTGCATTCTCAATAAGATTAACGAAAATAAAATCTGTTTCAACTGATATGGAAATCAAACCTTGAATCACATTATTACTTCCCTTAATTGTCATCTTATAGACTTGATTCTTTTTATCCGCCAACTCATATCCCCAATCAAACAACCAGTCCTTTTTCCGGATCTCTTTTTTATCCACCGGGTGAAATTCCGTTTCAAGAACATCACCGGAAATGACGTTAACAATTGAGTTGGTTAGCCTGTCTATTTCAACATTAATATACGACTTTTTCCTCATAGAATTACTGCAAAGTTACAAAAAGAGCACCTGTTTTTTCATTCCAGCGGGTGCTATCTGTTGATTAATTCCCTCGGCGAAACAAGCATAAGTTTCATCGCATCAAACTAAAACAGTTGGTGGTTTAGACGGGAATCCTCCATGCGAAATTCTCTCCGGTGACATTCTTCTCCATTTACTTTTGTTCGCCTCTGGAATAGTTTTCCGGATTGTATCAGGCAAGAGTTCTTCCTTACCAACTGAAAATGGATATGGAATAATAGAATCATATCGGTTGCGGGTTTACATTGAATGATATTTTTTTGTGATTGTTTGGGTGGGTTGCTCAGTAAGCTATCATTGGGCGTTTTTTTTGGCCACAGATTCACAGATTACACAGATTTATGTTGGTGCTAATTCAGCGGAACTTCTTGGACGAATAGCGTCGAAACATGAAAAATGAAAGAGTGAATTGATCAGGTGATCAATTTGGCGGTCTAAATTTTTAATCTGGGCAATCTGCGAATCTGCGGCTAACCGCCGTAGGCGCACCACGAATTACCACCATTTTGTTGAACAAAACAGCCAATAAAGCACCAAAAAACACGTATAACAACAATATGTAAACAAAAATGTTTATATTTATTTCATGAAAATGAACCTTGATTTGATCAAAGGCGTTCATCCCGGATTTATTCTGGAACGTGAACTCAGCAAAAGAAAACTGAGCAAAGGAAGGTTCGCAATATCCATAAATGAGTATCCGCAAACATTGGTTTCAATCACGAAAGGGAATCGTGGAATGAATACTTCGCTCGCCATGCGGATTGAAAATGCATTGGGGATCGAAGAAGGTTTCTTCATGATTTTGCAGATTTATTATGAAATAGCTGAAGAGAAGAAAAAACAAAATCAGCATTCTCCTGATTTGAATAAACTGCGAACTGTTTTGTTTTGGGATACTCGTATTCAGGATATCAATTGGGAAATGCAAAAAAGAGCAGTGATCAAACGCGTGTTCGAACGTGGAAATGAAGAAGAGCGGGAAGAAATTACTCGGTTTTACGGGGCTGAAATCGTGAATTCAATTCTGAAAAAGCATGCAAAGTAATCTGTATTACAATACAACTACTCCGTTGCTTCAGGCTTCGCTTCGTGAATTGATGCGGGAGAAAATATTTGATCCGTTTAGATTGGTAGGTGGAACATCTTTGAGTTTACAGTTGGGTCATCGAATGTCTGACGATATTGATTTATTTACGGATGCTCCTTATGATTCTATTGACTTCGCTGAAATTGACGATTATCTCAATAGAAAATTCAACTACGTAAGTTCATCTGATTACAAAATAATCGGTGTGGGAAAGGCCTATTTTGTGGGAGGGAACAAAAATGCATGCATCAAACTCGATGTATTTTATGCGGATACTTTTATTCGTGAACCGATTCTCATCGATGGAATCCGTTTGGCTTCACTGGAGGAAATTGTGGCGATGAAACTTGAAGTTATTTCGCACGGAGGCCGGAAGAAAGATTTCTGGGATGTGCATGAGTTGATGAATACTTTTTCATTGCCACAAATGCTCGCGGTACATAAGGAGCGATATCCACGTTCTCACAACAAAAGAAAACTCCTTTCGAAATTCGGTGATTTCAGGAATGCAGATGAGGATTTTGACCCGGTGTGCTTGAGCGGAAAACATTGGGAAGTGATTAAGATGGATTTTGTGGACGCATTGAGCCAATGAAGCATGTGAAATTAATTCCAAGCGCCGTATCGACGTGGTCAATTTATTGGAGTGTAGCGACTGTGAACATTTAACATTAAATAGCATTCTCATTGGCAGTGTCTCAGTTTGATAATAAATGCTCCACACTAATTAATAACCGATCAGCGAAAATCCAACGATCCGCCGTAGGCGGATATCTGTTTAACGCGTTAGCTTCTTATGTTAATCGATGGCGCAATCGTAGCACTTAAATAGGAACGCGGACCCTGTGCTGCGCATAGGGCGCGGATTGAGCAGATTTTCGCGGATGATCCGCCACGCGGATCAAAAATAGATCGTGACGGATTTCGATCTGCCATGGCGGATTGGTGTCACTAATCAATCCGCGAAAATCCGCTTGATCTGTGCAATCCGCGTTCCAATTTTTTGTTGTGCAGGAAAAATAGTTGAAACTGATACACTACCTTCCATTTATAGGATTTTCCTCATTGAAGAATGTTTATCCTGAAAGCAGAATCAGCATACTTATCCGCCTATACCGACCACTTGCTAAATCACCCATAATTACCACCAACATTCTTCCGTATATTTAACTGGTCAATACATTATGCAGGTACAGTCGTCCGGATACATGATTCTCCCCAAAATCAAATACTGGTCTGTTTACACCATTTTCCGATGGCAGTTTATTTTTGTCTCTGTCGGGATGTGGTGCATGTTTCAGTGGTTGTGGAATTACATCAATACAACTGATGATGTTGAATGGAGAAGGATTGATCTCTGGATGCAGATCATGTCG
Organism: uncultured Chryseobacterium sp.; assembly: GCA_964495745.1. Classification (GTDB taxonomy): domain Bacteria; phylum Bacteroidota; class Bacteroidia; order Palsa-965; family Palsa-965. The sequence goes on from CAZBYM010000128.1 coordinate 7,884, forward strand.
TGGGCTATGTTGGTTCTTGCTGTCATTAGCGGAGTAACTATTATCACTTCCTGGCTGGTTCTCCGTTACCGATTGAAAACCGGAAAGCTCAAAGTAACCATTCAACTTCCAGGCAATCGTACACCTGAAGCGGGCGTTGTTCCTGTTGAAGCAGTAATCACAAATATTCTCCGTCCGTTTCTTGGAACAGTACAAGTGAGAATCATTTTTCCGGAGTGGAATATTTCAGAACGTATTCTTCTTGATGAAAACAAGAAAAGTCTTTTCAATCCCTTCAACACGATTTCAGGAAAAGGAAATATCGACTTGCATCATCGCGGATTACACGAAGTAGAAGAAGTTCAGATCATTCTCATGGACATGTTGAAACTGGTTTGTATTCCTGTCAGTTTACATTCGGGCAATAGCTTGCTCACACTTCCGAAGGAATTGAGGGAAGAAAATTTCGATATTTTTCCTGCAGCAACCGAGGAGCAGGAAGTTCGTATCAATATTCCTCGAAGGGTACAAGGCGAATTTTTGAGTTACAAGGATTTTGAGTCAGGAGATGATATCCGCAGAATCGTCTGGAAAATTTATGCGAAGAATGGGGAACTCGTAGTGCGTATTCCGGAAACACGAGATCCGTACGCTTCTCATGTTTACATCTGTCCTGGATTCTACAATGAATTGATTGATCAGCTTGACGCTGTTGCCGGCAGGGAATTACTGAATGTATACAAAGATTCCTTGAGACAAGTGTACGATGCGGTAAAACGGAATCAGCAGTACAGTGTGAAAATGCTTAAAGATCAGGAAGCGCAGTTGAACCTTGGCAATACGGAAGTTTCAGCAGATTTATTTTTTCTCGCCACGGCACATTGGCAAAATGATCAGCGTCCTTCTGAAGTTTTTGATTCGTCGAAAGCTGCGGTAATTTGCTTGTCGTCTGCTTCTCCTTATGAAGAAGTGGAATCGCTGTTTGGAAAATTACCAATGCACGTTCCTGTAATGGTATTTGCTTTAAGTACTTCGTTTGGTCCACTTTTCAGATTTTCTCCGCGAAGTATTTTCTTCAGAGGAAAAAAAGGTCCGTTAGAGGAAATCAAAAGATCGTGGTGGATTTCTCCGCTTCGTAAAAAACTGAAATCGAACGAAGATCGGATTCAACAAATTGTACGTTCACGTGGAAATGCCTGGGTGGTTCCTATGACTCACATCGTGAAAGAAAAGGAGAAGAATGGATAAGCCGATTAATATTCGCAAGTCCATGTTCGAATTATTAATTCGGATCATTTTCGTTGTGCTTCCAACGCTTGCGGTGAGTGGATACGTTCTCAACAAGATAAATTTATCGTATACCGGATTTGACAGCGGAACAACAACGCAGTACGTGTATTTGTTTTCTGCAATTGCTGTAGCTTACATTTTATCGTGGTTGAACGGACGGTTCATTGTGATGTCGCTTATTCTCTTCGCTCTTTTGTGGATTGGAAAAGCTATAGTTGAGAATATGGCTGGAGAATTCGATTTGTTCTATGCGCAGGCGAGATATTGGCTTTTTGCAACACTCATTACAATTGGATGGATTACCGGCT
>CAZBYM010000129.1:0-9434 GCA_964495745.1 uncultured Chryseobacterium sp.
GCATTTGATGTGGAAATCCGATGCAACTATCAATTCGCATCACTGGGCCCCACTCGGCGGCCATACCAATGAGCAGCGGAACTTTCGATGCCTTCTGATATTTATTCGTAAGATTCACCTGACGTACAGGTCCGCCTTGCATGAAAATCAATCCGCCGATTTTTTGCGTCTTGATGAGGTTGGTAATTTCCGTCTCGTGCTTTTTGTCTTTGTTCGACCAAGCCGCAACCATGAACAACTGACCAATACGTTCCTCTGGAGTCAATGAGTTGAAAACAGAATCAACCCACTTGTCATTGATAAGTGAAGTAAACGGAGGATCAACCTGCAACGCATTTTTATCAATCTGGAGTGGCGAACGATCCATCCAACCCGCTTGCGCATCATGTTTGTCAGAAGGCAACATCATCACTAGCGAAGTGATTGGCAGACACAGGAGAAAGGAGAAGGATATTTTACGCAACATCACAGGATATTAACTTCATGCGCTGAAATTACCGACAAAGCATGTGCCATGTCTCCACATGTTGAGTGGGTTTTCACCAAAACATTGTTAATGACCAGCAAGGATAAGTGTTCTGGTTTTGGGGATAATCGTTGTGCCTTCGGCGCTTACCACGGGGACACGGAGCAACGGCAAAAAAAAAGGACTCGCTTTCGCGTGCATTCATGAAGATCACATGTAACAGAATCGCGAAGCGATTACGCTGCGTCTCGTGGGTTTAGAATTAGTAGCAAACGCCGTTGCTCCGTGTCCCCGTGGTAAGCGCCGCAGGCCAAGTCCGTTCTGTCGGCAAAGCGCATGTTCTGTGCATAAAAAACCAAAAATCGCCTGTAGAGAATGATTAACTTTGTCTCGCTAAAAAACCTTTGAAGCAGAAGAAAAGTGAGTCTCGATATCATCTCCATCCTTCCTGATGCTGTTGCCAACCAGATTGCCGCAGGCGAAGTCATTCAGCGCCCTGCTTCAGCCGTAAAAGAGTTGATGGAAAATGCCATTGACGCCGGAGCAAGTTTCGTGAAACTTATTGTGAAAGATGCCGGCCGTACTCTCATTCAGGTTGTGGACGACGGAAAAGGTATGTCGCCCACCGACGCACGACTTTCCTTCGAGCGCCATGCAACTTCCAAAATTCGAGTAGCAGATGATCTCTGGAATCTCAATACGATGGGATTTCGTGGGGAAGCCCTCGCCTCCATTGCTTCCGTTGCACAAGTAGAATTGAAAAGTCGTCGTGAAGAAGACGCAATGGGAACACTTGTCTACATTGAAGGATCTCAAATTACTTCGCAGGAAGTTTGTGCATCTCCGAAAGGAACTTCGATTAGCATGAAGAATCTTTTTTACAATGTTCCTGCGCGTAGAAATTTCCTGAAGTCGGATGGGGTTGAATTCCGACATATTCTCGAAGAATTCGAACGCATTGCTTTCGCAAATTCAGGAGTTGGATTTTCATTATACCACAACGGAAACGAAATGTATCGCCTTGAAGCGGGTGCTACAGATGAATCTCGAGCTGCATTGAAACAAAGAATTCTCGCGTTGTACGGAATGCCTTACAACCAGCGACTCGTTCCGCTTGATGAAGATGCAGGCATTGTGAAAATATCCGGATTCATAATTAAACCTGAGTTTGCCAAGAAAACTCGCGGAGAACAGTTTTTCTTTCTGAACAAACGATTCATCCGTAACGCTTATTTACATCACGCTGTTCAATCAGCATTCGAACAACTTTTGCCACACGGAAATTTTCCAGGCTATTTCATTTTTCTCGAAGTAGATCCGAAAACAATTGACGTGAACATTCATCCGACGAAAACCGAAGTCAAGTTTGAAGATGAGCGATCGATTTACGCAATTCTTCGTTCTACGGTGAAGAAATCACTTGGACAATACAACATTGCTCCTACTATCGACTTCAATCAGGAGATGAGCATGGAGATTCCGTATCGCAAAGGTGATAGTCCGATAACCATGCCGGAGATAAAAGTGAATCCCGCTTTCAATCCGTTCAAAACTGGAAATGGTTCTGGTGAATTTTCTCACGATAAATCGCGCGAAACAAGCAATAAGAACAACTGGGAAACCATGTTCTCGCAACACATGCACAAATCGCATGGAGAAATGCCTTCCGCTGATGTTATTCCGGAAGTACAGACACAATTGCATGAATCAAGCGATAAGCCAATTAGTGAAAATGCTTCTTTCTGGCAATTACACGACAGATACATTCTTACTTCGATGAAGAATGGTTTATTGATAATTGATCAGCAGCGAGCGCACGAGCGCGTGTTGTACGAGCGATACATTCATTCGATCGCCAGACAACAAGTTCAGATTCAGCAAAAACTTTTTCCGGATACAATTGCATTTGCTCCTGCAATGGCACAAATTGTGGAATCGCAGTTGTCCGCGTTTCAGGCAATCGGATTTGATATTCACCCTTTCGGAGCCAACACATTCGTTGTTCACGGAATTCCAGCGGGAACTGAAGAATTTGACACTCCAAAATTATTGGAAGACGTACTTGCATCATTCAAAGAAAACGATCAGGAATTAAACCTGAAGCCATTGGAAAACATGGCGCGTTCACTTGCGAGGCGCGCAGCAATCAAACCTGGAAAAAACCTTTCTCCATCCGAAATGCAATCGCTGGTTGATGAACTTTTCGGTTGCGAACAATCAGGGTTCTGTCCAAATGGGAAACCAGTTTTTATAAATTTCCCAATGGATGAAATTGAAAAACGATTGAAACGAGTATGAGCAACTTCAACTTTCGTCCTGTGCGAGGCACGCCTTTTGTGGTGATGAACATTGTTGCGATCAACGTGATTTTTTTCGTCGCTAAATATCTTGCCTGGAGTTCGCAACAACTTGATCTTGGTGCAATGCTAGGATTGTATCACCCGTTCAATCCCGATTTTCATTGGTATCAGTTCCTGACAAGCATGTTCATGCATGCAGGTTTCACACACATTCTGTTCAACATGTTTGGTGTTTGGTTTTTCGGTCGCATGCTGGAAAATGTTTGGGGCGCGAAACGCTTTCTGATCTACTATCTCATTTGCGGACTGGGAGCCTCACTGATTTATATTGGCTGGGAAACATTCAGCGCAGTTAGTTATTACAACAAGTTCGGTGACGGATGGGAATTAATTCGAGAATTTCCGCCACTTTCTCCAATGGTTGGTGCTTCGGGTGCCGTTTTCGGTTTGCTGATTGGAGCAGCATTGTTATTCCCGAATTCCATCATCAACATTTATGGTGTAATTCCTCTTAAACTCAAATGGCTCGCTGTTATTTACGGAGCTGCTGAACTCTATAGCGGCTACAAAGCTTCCGAAGGCGATCATGTGGCGCACTTTGCACACATCGGAGGCATGATTTTTGGATTTATCCTTGTACAGATTTACAAGCGAGACAAAAACAAGTTCTATTAGCGCATGAGCTTTACACGCGATTTGCAGACTCAACTGAAAGGCACAAACCGTGCAGTTGTGCTGTTTATGCTTATCAATATCAGCGTGTTTCTAATTGCGAACATCCTGATTCATCTCGTCAAAATTTCAAGTGCAGAATCATCTGAAAGTACTTTGGCGATATGGCTATGTCTTCAGGGAAATTTTGATGAATTTCTCGCGCACATCTGGACTATTGGAACGTACATGTTTGTTCATGTTGTAATATTTCATTTACTCTCCAACATGCTCTGGCTATGGTTCCTTGGACGGATTTTCTGTGAACTCCTCGGGAGTAAACGCATGATTCACGTTTATTTGCTTGGAGGATTGAGTGGAGGAATACTTTACCTGATAACAAGTGCAGTGATTCCTTCGATGAATGCAAGCTATTTACTTGGAGCATCAGGTGCCGTAATGGCGATAGTTATTGCTGTGGCCACAACATCTCCTGAGTATCGCATCTTCCCTTTCGGAATTCCAATGAAACTGAAATGGCTTGCGTTGATATCACTTGCATTGACAACACTCATTAATTTATCGGACAATACAGGAGGAAAAGCAGCGCATTTGGGTGGTGCTATTTTTGGTTTTGCGTACGGATATCTCTTAAAAAATGGAAATCCGCTCAAAAATATTTTCGCTCCACGAAGCAAATTAAGAGTAGCGCACAAACGCGTTTCTGATACGGAATATGTGGTGCAAAAATCTACTGTCCGCAAACGAATCGATGAAATTCTAGACAAGATTTCCAAAACCGGCTATGACAGTCTGACCAAAGACGAGAAGGAGTTTCTTCAGAAAAATCACGATAAATTTTAATCCGTTGCCAGAAGGAATCAAAATCGAACCTGTTCCATCACGAAAAAAACTGAATTGGTTCGGTCGTGTAGTTCTTTTCTTCAATTGGTTTGCAATCTTCGGACTTCTTCTTGCTGAGCTTTCTCCCTATGTCAATCCTGCTCGTCTCTGGCCATTCGCATTTTTTGGTTTGATTGAACCTGCTTTTATTATTTTCAATTTGCTCTTTCTGATTTACTGGCTCATCCGAAGAAAACGTCAGGTGTTTTACACCGTTGGCGCGCTGCTTATTGCCGGGTTGCATTTGAATCTGCAGTACCAAATTAGTTTTGGAGAACAAGATCCTGCTCCGGCCAATTCCTTTAAACTTATGTCGTGGAATGTGAAACTTTTCGATTTATATAACTGGACAGGCAATACCGAAACACGAACAAAAATGTTTGGAGTAATAACAGCGCAAGAGCCGGATGTGCTTTGCTTACAGGAATTCTACACGCAAGACAAGGGAACTTTTCGCAACCTTGACACAATACGAAGTCTTATGTCATTGACGTACGTACATAGCGCTTACACTACCACGTTAAGAAAAACGGATCATTGGGGTGTAGCTACATTCAGTAAATTTCCAATAGTGAACGAAGGCAAAATTGTGTTCAATAATAAAAGCAACAATATTTGTCTCTATAGCGACATTGTCAACGGAAAAGATACAATCCGGGTGTACAATATGCACTTGCAGTCAATCAATTTTGGATACGATGACATTCATTTTGTCGAGACAATGCTTGGTGAAGAAGATGCGGAAAATGAACTTGAGAATTCAAAGAGTATTCTCAGAAGAATGAAACGCGCTTACACCAGACGAGCGGGTCAGGCAGATGCAATTGCTAAGCATATTCAATCGTGTCGCTATCCAATCATTATTTGCGGAGATTTTAATGACACTCCAATTTCATACACGTATCGGATTTTGTCGCGCAACATGTGCGATGCATTCAGAGAATCCGGATCAGGATTTGGTAAAACATTTGTGAATCCATTGCCAATTCCGAGAATCGATTACATACTGCATTCCGAAACGCTCAGCTCCTGGGAATTCAAAACGCTTCTAACCGAAGGAATGTCGGATCATTATGCGGTGACGTGTAGAGTCAGTATGCTTGCCAACGCCCCCTAACCTCCGAAGGGGGCACCGCCTCCGCGCACTGACAGTTCCCCCTTCGGGGGTTAGGGGGCGTGGGCTGACTACTTAATAACCGGAATCACCGCCGGCCTCTGCGTAATCTCATGATAACACAAAACATCCCCTTCGCAGAAAAAATGAATCACTAAACTCTTGCGTGTAGACTCTGGAAGCGTGACTTCTTCTCCACCGTGGAGTAAATTAGCGTGCCAGAAGAATACATCTCCTTTTTTTGCAAGGAAAACTTGTTTCTTCAAATTGTAATCGCGCACTTCTGCATCAATCTTCTTCTCAAAATTGGCATACAAATCTTCGCCGACTGTCCACGAAGTGGTAGAATGCTCAAAACTGTCGCCCAAAACATATGGCAATTTGTGACTTCCCGAATAATAATGCAACGGCCCTTGTCCTTCGCCAATATCTTCCAGTGCAATCCATGCTACCACAAGAAATCCTTTTGGTTCTGTTGTCATGTGAATAAAATCAGAGTGCGTATGTTGTTCACTACCTCTGAAAAAATTGATTGTTTGAAATGGAGTTACTTTCTTTCCGAGAATAAATGATAATAACCCAATCATTTCGGGATGATTCACGATCTGCCGTACAGCTGGCGAAACTTGCCACGAATTCATGATGCGTGAATTTGTGTAATCAAAATCGAGTGTATTGTTAGTCCGAATCTCTTCCATTTCCAGATTGATCCGATCAATTTCATTGACAAAAAAACCAGTCAACGCCAAATATCCTTGCGACGGCCAATGCAAAAGTTGATCTTGAATTGATTTGGAAAATGTAGTCCATTTGGGATGCAAAATCATCGCATCAACTGCATTTGATTGATCCAACCAAGGAATTTCCGATCCGGGCGTTGAAATGGCTACATGTGAAACTGAACCAACAACAGACTTCTGTATTCCGAATTGCTCATACAATTTTCGGTTCTTCTTCAGCTTGCCATAATTGCGCATGTTGTGCAAAACATGAAGCAACTTCACTCGTCGTAATGTTGACCAATATCTTGACAGTATTCCCATAACTCGAATTCATTCAAAGATCGCATTATTCATGAAGTTGAATCCGTCGACTGCAATCCTTTGATTCCCAGTTGGTCCAATTGTGTATACAATTCCAAAATTCGCCAAGAAAGCAGGAAATTTTTCCTCCAAAAACCCTATTTTTGCGTTGCTGAAATAATAATTGATTTTTGAATCATTGAATTCTGATTAAGTTATGGCACAGGTAGAACTGATCATGCCGAAGATGGGCGAGAGTGTGAATGAGGCCACAATCATCAAGTGGCTCAAGAACGAAGGAGATAAAATCGCCCTGGATGAGCCTGTATTGGAAATAGCAACCGACAAAGTTGATACTGAAATTCCATCCCCTTTCGAAGGATTTCTTGCGAAGAAACTTTACAAAGATGGAGATGTTGTTCAGGTTGGTAAAGCGGTCGCGCTTATTTCTACTGAAGCCGGTGCAGCAGTAACCAGCGTGCCTGCAACTGTTGCGCCTGTTGAAGAAAAACGGGAAGCCGTTGTTTCAAGTGTTGCAACAAAAACAGAAACAGTTGCAATTAAGAACAGTGAAACGTCCAGATTCTATTCTCCACTAGTAAAGAGCATTGCTAAACAAGAAGGAATTTCTGTTCAGGAATTGGAAGCAATTTCAGGTAGTGGAATGCAAGGACGTGTTACAAAAAATGACATTCTGAATTACATTCCGAATAAGGGCAAAACAGTTATTGCGCCATCTACAAACGGAAGTTCCACGCACGAACAGGTTATACAAACTGTTACTCAGGTAAAACGGCCTGCTGTTTCTCTCATGGGTGGAGACGAAATAATTGAAATGGATCGCATGCGGAAGATTATTGCTGAGAATATGGTTCTTAGCAAACAAATTGCACCGCACGTTACATCATATGTTGAAGCCGACGTTACTAATTTGGTCATGTGGCGAGAAAAATTTAAGAAGTCGTTCGAGAAGCGCGAAGGAGAAAAGCTCACGTTCACTCCTTTGTTCATTGAGTGTATCGTGAAAGCGATCAAGGACTTTCCAATGATCAATATTTCTGTCGACGGAACCAAAATTATTGTTCGCAAGAACATCAACATCGGAATGGCAGCTGCATTGCCTTCAGGAAATCTTATTGTTCCTGTGATTAAGAATGCAGATCGTTTGAATTTACTCGGCATTACAAAATCAGTGAATGATCTTGCGAATCGTGCGCGAATAGGCAAACTTCTTCCTGATGAAATTCAAGGCGGAACATATACACTGACCAATGTTGGAACATTTGGTAATGTGATGGGAACTCCAATTATTCCTCAGCCACAAGTTGCAATTATGGCAGCTGGTGCAATCAGGAAAAAACCTGCGGTGATTGAAACTCCGTCGGGAGATACGATTGGAATACGTCACATGATGTTTTTATCGCATGCGTATGATCATCGTGTAGTTGATGGTGCGCTGGGTGGACAATTTGTAAGAAGAGTTGCCGATTATCTTGAGCAGTGGGACGTGAACAGAGAAATCTGATCTGAAGTAAATCCATCAGCATGGTGCTTACCATGGCTGATTTTCTATAACGATTCCCTCAATTGGGCTTATGAAAAAATTCTTGTTTTTTTTCATCACCGCTTCGGTATTTCTGACTGTCAGTGCATTTGTACTTAAGCAGAAAGGACCAAAACAGAAAATCATTCAGGGCGATGTGTTTTTCGCTTCTGATGATTACCAATCTGCGCTTCCACTTTATCTCGAAGCGTATGCAATGGACAAATCGAACTCAAATCTAGGATTCAAAATCGGTGTCTGCTATCTCAACATGCCTGGAAAGAAAGCATGGTCATACCCGTATCTCGTTGCAGCTTCCGGAAATATCGCGGAGAAATACAAATCCGGCAGTGTGAAAGAAAAGCGCGCTCCAATTGATACGTGGTACTATTTTGGCCAAGCACTTCACATCCGACATAATTTCGATTCTGCTATTATCTGCTTCGACAAATACCTAAGTTATGTTGATACTGCAGATGTGAAAACACGCGAAGATGTTGAATTAAGAAAAACGTGGTGCATGAATGGGAAAAGTTACGTCGCGAATCCTGTAAGCATCAAAGTAGAGAATGTTGGAAAGAATATCAATACAGAATTTCCTGAGTATTCCCCTGTGATTTCCGCCGATCAACGTACAATGATTTTTACGACACGTCGTCCGGCGAATCCGGAATCTAAAATTGACTCACGTGACCAAATGTATTTCGAAGATATTTATGTGTCAACGATGGATGAAGCCGGTGTTTGGTCGAAAGCAGTGCCAATGGGGCAAAGTATTAATACCGATGGACACGAAGCAACTATTGGAATCAGCGCGGATGGACAACAACTGTTGATTTACAAAGACGATCAGGGCGACGGAAATATTTATTTGAGCTATCAGCAAGGAAATGCTTGGGGAACTCCTGCGAAGTTATCTGAGAACGTAAATTCTAAAAACTGGGAACCATCAGCAACCATTACTCCCGATGGTACAACATTGTTTTTCAGTAGCAATCGTCCTGGTGGTTTTGGTGGAAGAGATTTGTACAAAAGTGTCCGTCTTCCAAATGGAGAATGGTCCAAACCTACAAATATGGGTCCGGCAGTAAATTCAAAATACGATGAAGATGCTCCGTCTGTAACAGCAGACGGACAGTTTCTTTACTTCTCTACAAACGGAGCTGTGTCGATGGGCGGATTTGATATTGTATTCACAACGAAGAATGAAGATGGGATGTGGAGCCCTCCGGTTAACATTGGATATCCTGTGAATACTGCAGATGATGATATTTTCTTCGCGCCAACTCCGGATAATACGCATGCTTATTATTCTTCTGCGAATAGCGTGAATGGTCAAGGTGAAAAAGATATTTGTCTTTTAACTTTTCCCGGAAAAGAAGAAACGCCACTCACAGTGTTAAGCGGACAAATCACAAGCGTTTATGGCGGAGTT
>CAZBYM010000130.1:0-9405 GCA_964495745.1 uncultured Chryseobacterium sp.
ATCGCGTTGATTGTATTTGCAATCCGTCGTTTGATTATTTACAATCGCACCAAAAATCAAAACAATCAACCGAATTCATCCAATCCGTATCACTATTCTCAACCGCAAAATCCGTATCAGGCACAACAAAATCCAGGTGCTCCTGCAGGATCACCACCGCCTCGAACAGGACGTCAAACACAGATTCCAACGAGTTACGATATGTACACTGGCGACGCCTCGGGAAGGAAGAAAAATGTCTTTGTCATTCTTGGAATTGTGATTGCACTGGTAGTTGGATTATCTGTTGCCGCATTTTTTGGAGTTAACTATTGGCACGATCATAACACGAACGGGTTGACCACTGCGTCCTTCACATTGAAATATGAAAATCCTACTGACCAGAAGTATTATATCGTGCTTGATAATTGGGATACGATAACAGTCGAGCCGTTTTCCGCGTGCGACAATCTTGACTACACGCACAAACGCGATCAAATAAGTTTCCATTGGCAAATGCTTGACGAAAATCAAAAAGTAATTGCCGATACGACCGTAAGTGAGAGTGAAATTACAGAATGGTTTACCGAGCGAAACTGGGACGATCAATACAATCATGAGAATACGATTATTCTGAATCCATCACTTTCCGATTTTGTTTATTGGACGATGTGGTTTGGAGTTGATCAGGACGAATATGTTGAAGAAGTTTCAATTAGCGATTCGGTTTATGTTATCGACGGAGAAATACTTTCTTCGGCCTTCATTTTTGATCCGCGCGATCCAAATTATATTACTGAATTAGAATACGCGCGACCGTTCAGCGATTTGGAGCGAAACGAATTCTTAATCAGCGACCGCGACTTTATGGTTCTGTACAGTAACATCTATTCCGAGTCCGGATATCAGAAAAGATTTAACCGATATCGGAATGCGCTCATTGATCTGTTCAATGCATCACGGGCGAAAATTCTGACGTTCGATGAACAAACGAACGACCAAATTGAATTGGTGAATCGTCTGGATAGTTTAATTCCGCAACCTGTTACCAATGAAACTGAACCAAGAGAATTCGTTGAAGTAATTAATCTCGTGCGTTACGAAGAAGATTTTTTTCGACCTCTTGCAATTTCCGAATACGACGCAGTGACCGACAGCGCGGATCTTATTCTTAAACGAAGTTATTCTTCAGAATCAACAACAACAGTATATCCCGCACTGCAGTATTTCACATACTGGGTTGAGCGCGATGGATTCTGGGATGATCAGCCGGTGAGACGAATTCAATCAGATTACGCTCGTGAAGAAGACGGAAGTGCATCGTATTAAAACAAAAAAGCCGCTACCTGTTACATAGCGACCTTCATGTCTTTAGTTTCAATTTGTAATTGACCCGTTATTCTGCAGGGATCAAATGAACCTCTTCCCGATCGGAGCCATCCATTACGTAATACCAGAACTCTTTCTCTTTCAGTTTCAAGATGTACAATACTTCAGAAGACTGGCTGCTCACACCGCTTCGTTTGATTTCCAGATTATCATTTTGAAACTCCCAACGACCCGATCCACTATTTGAATCGTAACTGAAACTGTAGTTGCCATCCTTATCATAAACCTCACGATAATTTGGCAATACAGAATTGAAGAAACTCGTTTGATCACTTCCATTAAACAGATATTGTTCAACTTTCCAGGTGTTCGCTACCCGTGCTTTTTTAGATCTTAAACTAAGGGCCGGTCCTTCTTCGTATTTTTTGCAAGAATCAAGTGCAATAAACGAAATGAGAATTACTGAAGCAAAAATTATTCGTTTCATCGTTTTTCTAATTGTTGGTTAAAAAAAATCCTGCCGTTCGGCAGGATCTCTTCAAATTCTATACCACTTTTACTCCGCTACGATTTCAAACTGAAAAGGAGCAAGCACTTCTTTGTGCAAACGAACTTTGGCAGCATAAGTACCAAGAGTTTTTACTGTATCCGCAGCATCAATAGTGATGTTACGGCGATCAACGTCGAATCCAAGGTTGCGAAGTGAATCTGCAAGTTGAACTGCAGTGATTGAACCGAAAATCTTCCCGTTATCACCAACACGAGTTGGAACTTTCACGATAAGATCTTTCAATTTAGCACCTTGTTTTTCTGCTTCATCTCTAACTTTCGCAGCTTTGTGAGCGCGTTGTTTTACGTTCTCAGCATGAATTTTCTTTGACTGTGAGTCAGCGAGAATTGCAATGCCATTTGGAATAAGGTAATTACGACCGAATCCAGGGCGCACCTTCACGATATCATCTTTGTATCCGAGGTTGCGTACGTCTTGCTTAAGGATAATTTCCATGTTGTGGTCCTCCTTGTTTATTTAAGCTGATCAGCCACGTATGGCATGAGAGCAATGTGACGGGCACGTTTAACCGCAGTTCCCACTTTACGCTGGAATTTTACTGATGTACCAGTAAGACGACGTGGAAGGAGTTTTCCTTGCTCATTCACGAACTTCAAAAGGAAGTCAGGGTCTTTGTAATCAATGTACTTGATGCCTGCTTTTTTGAAGCGGCAATACTTTTTCTTTTTTACCTCAACCGAAGGTGGGTTCAGGTAGCGGATTTCAGAGCTATTTTCTGCCATGACTTTTCGATTTAAGGGTTAGTTAGTTTCTGCTCTTGCAGTAACATCTTTCTTAGCGGCTTTCGCTTTTGCACGGCGCTTTTCAGCGTATGCAGCTCCGTTTTTGTCAAGCGCTACAGTTAAGAAACGCATAACGCGCTCGTCGCGTTTGAATGCCACTTCAAGCTCAGAAACAACGTTTCCTGCTTTACCTGTGAATTCGAAAAGTGTGTAGTGACCGGTGGACTTCTTTTGGATTTGGTAAGCCAGCTTTCTTAGGCCCCAAGCTTCCTCATGAACGATGTTTCCGCCAAACTCTTTTACGAGTTTGCGAAACTTGCCCACCGCCTCCTTTGCCTGATCCTCAGACAAAACGGGAGTTAAAATGAAGACGGTTTCGTAGTGATACATGATGTTGTTTTGGTTAAATGAATTATTTATCCCCTTTTATTGGGACGGCAAAGATAATTAATTGATTCGTTCATAAGAGAGAAATATTGAAAAAATCATCGGAGAATCATTCCCAAGATGATTTTCAATTTTCTGATTTTCAATTACTTATGCAATTAATGCAAAATCATGTTATAGGCTGGAATTACGATACAATCCATACAATCAGAATCAAACCCGAAAACTACCTTTGTTCACATGGGATTTTGGTCAGATTTAGGCAGAGGAATTAGTTCGCATGGTCGAGCATTTTCGTTTATCGCTAAACACAATCTCTGGCATTATTTCATTTTTCCAGTTTGCATTCTGGCGGTTCTTTGGTTCGCCGGATTCTGGTCATTGATGGGTTTGAGTGATTGGATGGTTGAAAAAGCAATCGCTTGGTTCGGTTTGCATGCAACTGATGAAGGTTGGTTGGGCTGGGTAGAAAAAATCGGAACATGGATTGTGGGATTCGCGCTCAAAATTCTCTTCATTTTGTTCATGACTTCGTACTTGAAATACATCGTCCTCATTGTGTGCTCGCCTGTTCTTGCACTGTTATCGGAACGAATTGATGAAATAGTTTCAGGAAAAATTTATCCGTTTAACTTCCAGCAATTTCTTCATGATATGCTACGCGGAATTATTGTCACGCTGCGCAATTTGTTATTGGAAACTTGGTGGATTCTCGTTTGTTTAATCATAGCGTGGATTCCAATCATTGGCTTGATCACGATTCCTTTTTTGTACATCATCGCGTGGTATTTCATGGGATTTGCCATGATGGATTACACCTACGAAAGAAAGAAATTAAGGATTCGTGATGGCGCACAATTTACACGGAAGCACAAAGGAATTGCAATTGGAAATGGATTTATTTTCTCCATGATTCTGCTTGTTCCATTTCTAGGGATTTGTGTGGCACCAATTCTCTCTGTTGTGGCGGCTACACTTGCAGTATTGGAAACTGATGTTGAAGAAGCCAAACTTCGCGAACAACAGCAACAGGGATTTCAGCAACAACAAGGATATTTTCCAAAATGAAAATTTCGGCAGTATCGTATCTGAATACGAAACCTTTCATTTACGGTCTGGAACAACTTCCTGAAGGAACGATCGAGCTTTCGCTGGATATTCCATCAGAATGTTCGCGGAAATTATTGAGTGGAGAAGTAGAAATCGGACTTGTTCCTGTAGCAGTTTTGAAGCAGATGCCGGAGCATCACATTATCAGTGATTTTTGCATTGGCGCGGTGGGAAAAGTAGATTCAGTGAAGTTGTATTCCCAAGTTCCACTCAATGAAATTACGGAAGTTGTTCTTGATTATCACTCCAAAACTTCTGTTGCACTCGTCAAGATTCTTGCCAATGAACTCTGGAAAATTTGTCCGATTTGGACAGCTGCAGAGCAAGGATTTGAAACTGAAATTGAAGGAACAAAAGCTGCTGTAATTATTGGTGATCGGACTTTTGGTTTGACCAATAAATACGCTTTCGAATATGATCTTTCTGAAGCGTGGAAAGAACTCACAGGTTTGCCTTTCGTATTTGCAGTTTGGGCAAGTCGAAAAAAACTCGATTCCGCTTTTGAATTGAAGTTTTCTAATGCACTACATATTGGAATTGAAAGTGCCAAGACTGTGTCAGAAATCAATCAGCCACATTATCCTGAAATCGACGTATTCAGATACCTCACCAAGTCAATTAGTTATCATCTGGATCATGAAAAGCGAAAAGCAATTGAACTTTTCCTTGAGAAACTGGAATAATTACCCTGCTATTTCGCGCGCTTCGTTTATATTTGCTTTTCCTACAAAGACCTATGAAACGAATTGCTCCCCTGATTGCCAGCCTGTTCCTGTTCATGTGCGTTCCTGCAACTGCACAAACTATTATCGACAAAGGCGGCGACGAATTGAAATTATTTAATGCTGGCCAAGCTTTCAATGCCGGCGATTATCTCAAAGCATTGAACTTGTACAAAGAAGTTCAGAATTCAACTCCGAATGATGCGGCTGTTGCTTTTCACGTTGGCGAATGTCTATTCTATCTTGATGAGCCGGAAAAAGCACAAGAGCAATTTGAGAAAGCAAAATCACTGAACGCATCGGCGCATCCTGACATCAATTATATGCTAGGTCGATGTTACCAGCGAAAAGGAAAACTTGATGAAGCGATCGTTGAATATTCAGCCGCGAAAGCGTTGAACATGGCGAATCCTGTGAAGATTAAGGAGATTGACTATTACACGAATCAATGTCAAACGGCGAAAACATTTATGGCTTCTCCGAAAAATGTACAAGTCACCAATGCGGGAGCTGCAGTCAATAGTCCTTACGATGACAAGCGCCCTTCAATTACTGCTGATGGTTCAACGATGATTTTCACTTCACGTCGTCCGGAAGGAAGATCTGATCGTGTTGACAACGATGGCGACAGTAAATATTTCGAAGATATATATGAGTGTCCATGGGATTCTGCAAAGATGAATTGGGCGGAAGCAAATCTTGTTCGCGGATCTGTAAATTCTGAAGGCCATGATGCAGCTTGCAGTATTTCTCCAGACGGAAAACAATTGTTCATGTATGTGAACAATCCGGAAGATGCTCGTGGAGGTGAAATTTATTCTTCGAAAAAATCAGGTTCCGGAAAATGGGGCACGCCGAAAAATCTTGGCAAAGGAATCAACACATCCTATTTTGAAGATGGTGCAGTTCTTTCTCCGGATGGAAATACGTTGTACTTCATGAGTGAGCGCGGGCAAGACCTTCCTTACAAAGGACAAAAAGGTTACGGTCGCAGCGATATCTGGATGGCGAAGAAAGTTGACAAAGGAAAATGGGGCGATGCTGTGAATCTTGGGCCAATGATCAATACAGAATACGACGAAGGTGGAATTTTTCCTGCACCTGATGGAAAAACATTATACTTCTGTTCGAACGGTCACAACAGCATGGGCGGTTACGATATTTTCATGACTCGTTTTGAAAACGGAGCTTGGTCGAAACCTGTGAACATGGGATTCCCAATTAACACAATTGGCAACGAGCGCATGTTTCTCATTGGGAAAGATGGCCACACTGCTTATGTTGATAGCGATCGCGAAGGCGGATTAGGTGAGCGCGACATTTGGGTGATTGATATGAGTGGAATGATGGCGAAGAAAAAAGATGGTCCCACAATGTCACTTCTTACAGGAACAGTTTACAATGGAGATGGAAAAGCGATTGCTGCTGACATCAACATTACTGAAAATGGCTCCGTTGTGAAAGATGGAAAATCAAGTGAAGCAGGAAACTATCAGATGGAATTGGTTGGAGACAAGACATACGAGATTACTGTTTCAGCAGGCGGATACAAAACTGTAAAAGAAAGTGTGAAGTTAGATGCGGATAAAGAAGGTGGAACGTTTGAGTTGGTGAAACATTTTATTCTTTATAAGGAGTAGATGAGCTTGTCGACTTCGGCTCCGCTCAGTCTGACAAGATGTTTCAAAAGACAGTTCGAAAAATTACGATTTACGAGGTACGATTTACGAATTAGACTGTCCGGAAGGGTGGTCTTTTTTTGTGGGAGAATATTTTGCCACGAAGGCGCTAAGAAGCGAAGGTGCACCAAGCATCAGTTGTTCAAACAACAGGGACAGTTCTTCGGAACGGACAATTATTTCACGGCAGATGGTCACATTTGCTTATGATTAGATTATCAATTCCCCTGCTTCTAATGCTGGTTGCGAGTTGTTCAGAGGAAACGGAACAAATTCTAGGACAAAAAAATCATTTTCGAAATATTACCAACTATTATGGGTCATTGCGTTATCGCATTGTTGACCAGTTTAAGCTGAACACGACAGAAGGTCAACAGGAATTTCAAGTTGTTAAGCGCTTCCCACATTATTATCTTGTAAATGGCATTGATACAATTCGGAAGGAAGGATGGGATGAGTCCTCCTTTCAAACGATGCCCTGGTCTGACACAGCGATGCCCTTCGTTTCACCCATCAGGATTTATGACCGCACTGAACTTTTGAGCCTTGTTTCCCAAGAAGAATTAGTGTTTCAAAATACGCAATGGCTGATCAGTTGCGGTGATTCAGAATATGCATTTGTTAGTGTTGGTATTGTTCATTGCATCAACATCGATAACGATGCAACTGAAGAGCGAATTGTACAAGCATCCAAGCCGTGGTACCATTTCTATATTGTTTACGATAGTACAGAAACTGGTTGGAAGATGGTAGGCGAAATTGACCTTCCTGATCGGGGCAACTACTCCGAAATTGATGTTACAATAGCCGGCTATTTTGGTTTGCGCAGTATATCGAGTGGAACCGGGCTTTGCGCTGAAGACTATTTATACTTCTGTATATCTGGCGATACTATTATGAAGTGTTTTGAAATTAATAAAACTATAGGATCAACCTGGTTCTCATTTGAAGCCAAATATTCTGCGCACATCACATCATCGAGCACTACAAAGAAGATCAGTGAGAGAATCATTCAAGTATCACATAATATTAGAATGGACTTAACTCCTTTGGATGATTCAGAAGTAGAAATACTATTCCATCAGGAGAATATCACGTATCGACTTGTCGGCGATGACAGACTGCGTTTTCGACCCGATAAGAAACTTGCCGGATTTGATAGCGCGTGTACGAAAGATGAGACCACTTTCTTCCCTGAATATTACATGTATTGTCGGCTTTCAGAATTGAAAACAACCGGTACGCAGCAACAAAGATTTCACTTGAAAAATTTTGAATTTGACAGCTCAGCGTTCTTCCGGTGAACGAATTTAAGAGAATATGAACCTCTTACGTTGTGAAAAGTGATATTTCATGAGCCCTAAATCGTAATTCGCAATTCCAAAATCGTACTTCAAAGTTCTTCTTTCAACTCCAACAAAAAACCCTTCACCTTTTCCAAAGATTTCACGATCTCAACATTTGCATTCGCAGCCTCAGTTGTAGAACCTTTGAGTTTGTCTTTTGCGCCTTGCAGCGTGTAACCGCGTTCTTTAACGAGATGATAAATCAGGCGGAAATTTTCAATGTCCGCTTTGGTGAACATTCGATTGCCTTTGTTGTTCTTTCGCGGTTTGATGATGTCGAATTCTTTTTCCCAGAAACGGATTAAGGACGCGTTGACGTCAAACATTTCGGAAACTTCTCCGATGCTGAAGAATAGTTTATCGGTTTCTTTTTCTTTGTACGGCATTCGGATTATAAGATTCAATTACGCAATGATACGACGATGCCATTACGCGAAATGAACTTGTTAATAACGATGGAAAAATCGACATCCAGCCCGCGCCCCCTAACCCCCGAAGGGGGAACCACCACCCGCTTTCAGGCTAAATCGCGCGTTTGCGGTTCCCCCTTCGGGGGTTAGGGGGCGTGTGTTGGATGTGTGAAAAACTAATCGCCTGCTAATCCGCTAATTGTCTTATTTTTGCGCCCATGATCGGAAAAGTTCTGGCGCTTGCGGCTCTCATTTTCTTCCTGGTTCCCTCAACCAATGGCGGCGCATTTGCTGGAAATTCACCACTTAACGATACTGCCGGAACGCTCGAACAGTTCAAAATTGATAGTTTAAACAGAGCAGCTATAACCGACAGCGTAATCGTTATTTGCAAGCAATCAATCGGATTACCTTATAAATACGGCGGAAACAGTCCGGTAACAGGATTTGACTGCTCGCATTTCGTGGCATATGGATTCGGAAAATTGGGAGTTTCTCTTTCGTATTCAAGTGCTGGAATGTCGCAACAGGGCACCGAAGTTAGTCTTGAAGAAATTCAAAAAGGCGATCTTATGTTCTTCAAAGGAAGAAATATAAATTCAAGTTGTGTTGGACATGTGGCCTTGGTAATTGATGTACAACCTGGCTCAATAAAAATCATTCATTCAACCAACCGTGGCGTTGTGATTGATGAATTTACTACTTCGTCGTATTACAAGCCTAGATTTCTGAAGGCACGGCGGATAGCGTATTAGTCGTTACACTCCAAAAAAATAACCACTTAGACACTGAGAAAACTTAGGTTTCACTTAGATGGTCGCTTAAGTGAAGCCTAAGTTTTCTAAGTTCCTAAGTGGTAAAAATTAGTTCGACTTCTCTTTACGCGTCATTTCTCCATTTTCGCTGATTAGCAACTTCGTCTCAGGAAAATCAGCTTTTGTTAACGTTTGAATATCCGTGATCGCTTGCTTATCGGGATCGTACACCGGTCCACCTTCTCCAGGCTGTTTGATCGGAATAATTTTTCCTGAGAGAAACTTCCCGGATTTCTTGTCGACGTTTACGTGAATGATTGGCGCATAACCACCATTGCCCTTGAGGTTGAATCGCGAATACGTACAGAAGTTCCCCATACTGTAGGCGATGAAAC
>CAZBYM010000131.1:0-6108 GCA_964495745.1 uncultured Chryseobacterium sp.
AGGAATAGTTTTTGCTTATCACGTTACAGATCCGGAACGTTACGGAGTTGAGGATTTTTATCAAAACGGATAAGCAATTTCCATTGAAGAAAAACCTAAGCAGCCTAAGTCGAATTTCGCGGTTCCCGGAATTTATTTCTACGATAATTCTGTGATTGAAATTGCCCGCAACCTGAAACCTAGTTCACGTGGCGAGTTAGAAATCACCGATGTGAATAAAATTTATCTTGAAAAAAGAAAACTTGAGGTAAGCATTCTTAACAGAGGAACAGCATGGCTGGACACTGGAACTCATGCTTCACTTCTACAAGCAAGTAATTACGTTTCTATCATTGAAGAAAGACAAGGGCTAAAAGTTGGATGCATTGAAGAAGTTGCTTTTCGTTCCGGATTCATTGACAAAACACAGTTGAAAAAACTTGCGGAACCATTGATGAAAAGCGGATATGGACAATACCTGGTAAACCTGATTGCATAAATCATGATGAGCAAGAATCAAACATATATACTTGTTACGG
Source organism: uncultured Chryseobacterium sp. (assembly GCA_964495745.1). GTDB lineage: Bacteria > Bacteroidota > Bacteroidia > Palsa-965 > Palsa-965. The sequence continues at coordinate 519 of CAZBYM010000131.1, forward strand.
GCGGAGCAGGATTTGTTGCAAGTGCACTTGCAGAAAAACTTGCCGAGAAACCAGAACACTTTGTTGTGATCGTCGATAATTTTTTGACGGGGAGTCCGGAAAATATTCCAACTTCTATTCATGATAATATTCGCTTCATTCGGTGCGATGTAAATAATTACGTTGACTTGTCGGTCGTAATGATGTCACATCAGTTCAAGTTTGTGTTTCATTATGCAGCGGTAGTTGGAGTGCAGCGTACTTTGGATAATCCGGTGATGGTGCTGAATGATCTTAACGGATTCAAAAATATTCTTGAGCTTTCGAAAAACTCAGGAGTACAACGCGTTTTCTTTTCGTCATCATCTGAAGTCTACGGTGAACCGGTGGAATTACCGCAGAACGAAGACACCACACCTTTGAATTCGCGCTTGCCATATGCAATTGTCAAAAATGCCGGTGAAGCGTATCTGAAATCATATGAGAAAGAATACGGACTTTCGTACACGATTTTCCGCTTCTTCAATACGTTTGGCGCGAAGCAAAGCAAGGATTTTGTGATTTCAAGATTTCTGGCTTCTGCAATCCGCAATGAAGATATTGTTGTGAATGGTGATGGAACCCAGACGCGCACATTCTGTTACATAGACGACAATACAGAAGCGTGTCTCAATGCATTTTACAACAACGAATTTGTGAATGATGTTGTGAATATCGGAAGTGATAAAGAAATTACAATTCGGGAACTTGCAGATAAGATTATTGCTGTAACACATTCCAAATCAAAAGTTGTTCTTGGACCTTCACTTACCGAAGGAGATATGACGCGCCGCATGCCCGATACACGTAAGATGGCGAAACTTTTGAAACGCGAACCACTTTCACTGGAGCAAGGGTTGCACAAGATTATTTCCGACTCCAAGCACATTCTGTAACCGTGGAAATCCAGTATTACCAGCATTTGATTAACACGGAGCTTCACCGATTCACGGAAAGTTTGCCAACCAATCCTTCGCGCCTTTACGAGCCTTTGCGTTACACGATTTCATTGGGCGGAAAAAGAATGCGTCCATTGTTAACACTGATGGGTGCCGGAGTTTTCTCCGAAGATGTACGTTCTTCCGTTCATGCCGCTGTAGGAATTGAACTCTTTCATAATTTCACTTTGTTGCACGACGATATTATGGACAATGCTCCACTGCGTCGAGGAAAGGAAACAGTTTATGCAAAGTGGAACAGCAACATTGCAATTCTTAGTGGTGATGCAATGTACACCGAAGCATTTCGTCAGATCGCATTATCACCGGCGCATATTCTTCCGCACATACTTGATGTGTTTACCCGAACGGCGTTAGAAGTTTGTGAAGGTCAGCAGATGGATATGGATTTTGAAACAAGAAGTGATGTTTCGATTCCGGAATACATCCGTATGATTGAATTGAAAACTGCTGTATTGCTTGCGTGTTCATTGGAGATTGGAGCATTGTGCGGAGGAGCATATGCCACAGAAGCACATAAACTTTATGAATTTGGGAAGCATGTTGGAATCGCGTTTCAATTGCAAGATGATATTTTAGATGTGTACGGTGATCCTGAAAAATTCGGAAAGCAGATTGGGGGGGACATCGTTTCAAACAAGAAAACTTTTCTGTTGATTTCTGCACTCCAAAAGGCAGATGCATATTCGAAAGAAGCGCTGTTGAATTGGATGCAGATTAATGATGGAAAGGACACAGCACAAAAAGTGAAAGCGGTTACTGCAATCTATGACCAATTAGCAATCCGCAAACTTGCGGAGAACGAAATGTACGCGCATTACGAAATGGGAATTGCTGCGTTGGAGAGTATGCACATTGACAATGCGAAGAAGGATTTGTTGAAGGGATTTACGGACACGTTGATGGTTCGGGAAGTCTAGAATTGTATTGCTGTCATCAAACAATGGTAATTTCAGACCATTTGTGACTGAAATACGTCCACATAACAAAGGGATGAATTCCCACCTCAATTTTTCGTAAATTGTATCTGCATCAAAACATTAAACCTTTGAAAAAATACCTCTACTTTTTGTTTTGTATGGTTTCAAATCTGCTTGTCGCTCAAAACGCAGTTTACATTTCCCCTGAAGCATATCAGTTTCAAAAAGATCAGCAGCAATTAAGCCTTAGTACAAAATATATTCTCGGAACGGAACTAAGTCGAGACAGCCTGGCTTCTCAAGCGAGATTGCCGTTCACAGTTACGACTCAAAGTGCTTTGTGTGATTGTATGATTCCGCTTGACTCAACTTTCCAAGTTGTTCCTTTTAGTTTCGTGCTAGCCCCAGATTATCGAAATGATGACCACTCTACTTCCGCGATTGCAATTCCATTTCAATTTAATTTCTTTGGTCAATTGCACGACAGCATCTACATAAATAACAACGGTAACATTTCTTTCGATGGACCATATGGAACATTCACTGCGGCGTCCTTTCCGTCGAATCAATATAAAATGATTGCTCCATTTTGGTCTGACGTTGACACGCGTGATTCCGCAAGTGGATTGGTATACTACAAGATTACTCCGACATACATTGTTATTCGATGGGACAGCGTAGGTTACTATTCGTACCATACAGATAAACGGAACACATTCCAGCTTATCATTACTGATGGGCTGGACACAATATTACCACCTGGTGACAACGTATCATTTTGTTATGGTGACATGGAATGGACTACAGGTGATGCCTCGATGGGAATAAATGGCTTTGGCGGAGATCCTTCGACAACCGGAGTCAATGTTGGAAATGGATCTGACTATTTTCAGGTCACTCAGTGCGATGCCAATACGAATGCATTTGATGGACCTTACAACACGAATGATGGCATCAACTGGTTAGATAATATGGAAATAACTTTTAACACCACAATTAATGGGAATGTACCGCCTTTGGTAATGAATAATACTTTGTGCGATACTATAGACATTTTTACCGGAGACACCATCCGGATTTCTGCGATTGACTCTATTGAGTTTGACTTTTACGTGCTCACTCCGGAAATAGGCCAAACGGTAACCGCGAGTATTTCGACCAATGCACCTCCTTCAGCATTAACAATATTACAAACTACAAATTTCACGCACACCAAAATTTTTCATTGCACTTTTGACGCACGAAATATTTCTCCTGGATTTTACACGATTACCGCAACCGGGATAGATAATGGAACTCCGGCCTTGCAATCCTATTCTTCAGTTTACATTCAAACATACTTTGATTCAACCGTCAGTATTGTTTCACACCCGGTGAGCCTAAATGACGTTCACGTTTTTCCCAATCCGGCCAAAGAACAAATCACCATTGATCATAGTGATCAAGTTCGTGAAATTGTACTCCTCAATATTTTTGGAGAGGTGGTTTCGACCACACCACCAACCGACAATCAAACGATAGTTAACCTTAACGGGATTCCAAGCGGCGCATTTTTCATAAGGGTAATTCATGAAAATGGGAACGTAACAATGTCCAGATTCATTAAACAATGATCGAGCTTCTCCGTAAAGCGGGAACCTTGCTTGGCCAAACATTCGAAAAATGCAATTGGTATTGCAGCCTTGGAAAGCATGCACATTGACAATGCAAAGAAGGAATTACTGAAAGGGTTCACGGATTCGTTGATGGTGCGGGAAACCTAGTTCCCGGTTAACAGTTCAAGGTTCACAGTTTTGACCTATTTAACAGTGAACGAATGAACAGTGAACGGTGAACTTTTCAGACAAACTCCCACATACTTCTATACCCACCAATTTCCTCCACATAATCCAAGAACTAATTCAGGCCGCAGCGATAGCCGCGCAATCAACGAAAAATCGTCGAGAGTACCCAGACAAAATACGCTCCCAATAACGCGACGACGTACAGAAATATTCTGGCCAGAAATCTGAAAGGAGAAATGGCCGGTTCGACTTTGTTTGTTTTTCGATACTTGAAATGCGAGTAAATCGACAACCCCCACAAAATTCCAACCCATGCAATTGCTAAAATAGCAACAATCATCATTGCCACCGGGACATCGACTAATAGAAATACTCCAAAAATTCCTCCCGCCGCAACAAGAATAGCCAGTCCTGCAAACTTCCACTCGTCCATCTTTGTTGGCTCTTCAATTGAAGGTTGCATAACACTCTCTTCGAGAGGCGCAACAATTTCGGTTTGTGTTTCATTGACGAAACAATCTTCAGAAACAGTAACCTCAACTTCAACACTGCAACCTGGTAGTGTATCTGCAGCGCACGATGTGTCGCAAATCAAACGCTGGGCAATTTCCCGAACATTCATTGTGATAACTAGAATTTCTCCCTGCGGAAATTGCTTGTTCACTGCTCGAACTTCGCTTCCAACATTCCAGTAATAGCCATCGCGGTAGTGTCGCTTTTCTATCGAACACGACTGCACAACAAAACCTCCCATTATCAGAAACAAAAATATGCGCACACTATTCATTACAAGTAAAAGTAAGAATATTAGGAATTCGTAAGGGAGAAATAGTTCGCAGTTAAAAGTTCGACGTTCACATTTGAGAACAGGCAAACTGTAAACTTAAGAACGGTGAACTAGGAACTCTTCAGACAAACTCCCACATACTCCTATACCCACCAATCTCCTCCACGTAATCCAAAAACGATTTGTAAAATCCGTGATTGGCAAGAGTTGCGCTATCACCGAATACCAATAGTTTTCTCTTCGCACGTGTGAGTGCAACGTTCATACGCCGTGTATCCGCGAGAAAACCAATTTCCCCATTGTCATTGCTGCGCGTCATACTGATGCACATAATGTCTCGCTCTTGCCCTTGGAAACCGTCGACTGTTCGCACAGAAAAATGGTGAGGCGAATCTTTGAAAAGTTCATTTTCGAGAATGTAATTGCGGATGAATTCTGTTTGTTGTTTGTACGGGGCGATGATGCCGATGCGGAGCGGTTCCTGGCCAACGCGCGCCCCCTTACCTCCAAAGGAGGAACCTCCATCGCGCTTTACTTCATCAGTGCGCTGGGAGTTCCCCCTTCGGGGGTCAGGGGGCGCGGGCGAGCGAGAGTCATACTGCTCCAACACCTTTTGCAAATGACTCAACAACAACATCGCTTCCTCCGGATTTGAATAACTCAATGATTCGGGATTCTGAACTTCACTGTATCCACTTCCTGCAGTGTCAATGAATTCAAATGGACGATTGAGCAAATGATCGTTCTCGTCGAAACTCAAAAGATTGTCCTTCACTGTTACATCCGACTCCAATTTCCCATCGTAAAACATCTTGTTAGAAAAACCCATGATGTTTTCGTGCATGCGATATTGCGTTTTCAGTAATGCAGTTGCTTTTGGTTGTGACTTTACAACACGCTCGAACAAAGTGTACTTGAGACCTCCTTCTTCTGCTTTTCGCGAACGCACTGTTGGAGGCAGTTGCAAATGATCCCCTGCAAAAATGACACGTTCCGCTCGTGAAATCGGAATCCAACTCATTGGCTCCAACGCTTGCGCTGCTTCATCAATGAAAACGGTTTTGAAACGTAAATCGCGCATAAGCCTGCCCGCAGCAACTACTGGAGTGCACGCGATCACTT
>CAZBYM010000131.1:6118-9384 GCA_964495745.1 uncultured Chryseobacterium sp.
TGCTTTTTCGAATTGATCCCAAAGAATATAATCTTCAAGCGTCGATGCATCTTTCTGCAATTGCTTTGCTTCTGTGAATAATAAATTTCGTTGAGAACGTTCTTGATGTCCGAAGTTACGTTTGTACTTCTTGGCCATTGCGAAATATTCTTCTGCACGCTTGCGATATTCCTTCAGCTCCTTCCAATTCGCATGATTCATCATCCGAACATCGAGCGTATTATTCAACACTTCTTCTGACACACGCGCAGGATTTCCCAAACGCAGAACATTAATTCCCTGCTGAACGAGTTTTTCGGTAAGTAAATCAACAGCCACGTTACTTGGACTGCAAACCAAAACCTGTTTCTCATGCAGAAGCGTTTGCATGATTGCACGAATGAGTGTTGTAGTTTTTCCAGTTCCCGGAGGTCCATGAACAACTGCAACATCTTTTGCCGACATGATGAGCTTCACCGCATCTTGCTGCGATTGATTGAGTTGATGTGCAACCGAAATTTCCTGCTGTTTTTCAAAAGTTGCAGGAATGATTCCATAAAGTATGTCGCGAAGCTCCGCCAATCTTCCGCGTTCGGCTTCCATCACTTTCTGCAAAGCAATAATCATCTCCCGGTAACTTCCTTCGTCGAATAATAAATTCAATCCGAGCTTTCCGCGATCAATCCATCCTGGAAGTTCGTCTACCGTAAAAGCAATTCGCATTCTGTTTCCCCAAGAATTGCGAACTGTTCCCTGCAATTTCCAATTCTCTCCTTGTGCATCACCCGTGTTGGAAAATACTTCAACCAATTTTCCATTTGAGAATTGCCCTGGTTCATCGAGACCTTGAGTTCGTTCGATTTCGATAGTGACATAATCGCCAGGACCCATTTCTTCGGCATTAATCCGAATCGGGTACCACGTTACACCATTCTTGCGCCGTTCCGTAATGCTGCAACGTTCGAACTGACTGAGATATTGACGCAGATCTTCTTCCTTCTCGATGACAAGCAGGTCAATCAGACGACGTAATTCTTCCTTTGGTGACATAAAATCTACGACAAAGAAACGGAAGAAATTCCAGCGAAACTCAAGAGTGCAGAACCATATAATTTGTACTTTCACGCTACCCATGAATCGCCTATTAATACTGTTGTGCTTATTGATGTTTCCAATGTCTGTGACCGTTCATTCACAAGACAAGAAAAAGGGAGACAGTCTTCGCGTTGCTCTAAAAACGGCAACAGATACTCAACGTGTTGTTGTGCTGCACAAGCTTGCGTACACGTATAGAATGTATTCTCCAGATACAGCTTTCTATTACGTCAATCAGGCAATCGAGCTAGGCAATAAGTTGGAATTTGAAAATGGGCTGTTTGATGCTTACATGACCAAAGGACTCGTGTTCTATTATATGAGCAAGCATGATAGCGCCATAAAATATTTTGAATTCGCACGAGTAATTGCTGACAAACATGATGATCCTCAAAAGCAGTCAGCTATCTATTCCAATATCGGAAATGCATATGGTGACATTGGTCAGAACACAAAAGCCTTAGACTATTACCAAAAAGGCGCACGCTATACTGAATTATCGAACCAACCATTGAAGAAAGCATATTTGCAGGTAAACATTGGCACCATTTATTCTGTTCTCGATCAACACGACTCTGCAATTGTCTTTTACGAAAATGCTTTGGCCATTATGAAAGGGCTTGACCCTAATGAGGAAAAGCTTTACATCGTGTATGGGAATATTGGCGCAAGTTATCTCGAACTTGGCGATACCCTAAAAGCAGAAAAAGCCTTTCGGGAGTCTTATCGCATAGCATTAATGTATGACAACCAACGAGCGTTAGCATCTTCATACGACCATCTTGGAGTAATCGAGTTTTCCAAAGGCCATATTGATACAGCGATGAGCTATTACTGGCGTTCGCTTTCAATCAGTGAACTCATTGGTGCCGGGCAATCGATATCTGAAACGTGTTCTCACATTGGATATTTGTACCATCATGAAAAGCAATACGACAGTGCTGCGTACTATCTTAACAAGGGACTGGCAGTTGCAATCGCCATTCAGGATTATTATACGTTGGATAATTATTATGAAGAACTTGCGGGAGTTTATGAAGATCAAGGGAAACTAGACTCCGCTTTGTTCTATCAGAAAAAATTACAACAGGTTCGCGATACATTGTTCAACATGAACAAGAGTAATATCGTTGGTGAAATGCGAACGTAATTGGAGAACGAGAGAAGGCAAACCGAAATTGCAGTTCTGAAAGAACAGGACGAGAAAAAAAATCTGATTATTTATGCTTCGATCGCATTAGGTATTTTGCTTTTGTCGTTGGTGATTCTTGCATACAACCGTTACCTCGTTAAAAAACGAAGCGCAGTAATTCTTGAAAAACAGAATGCTGAAATTCAAGAGAAGAAAGAAATCATTGAGGAAAAAAATAAAGACATTACAGACAGTATTCGTTACGCTAAGCGAATACAGAATGCAATTCTTCCTTCTGATGATCATATGCATTCGCTATTTCCTGAATCATGGTGCTGCTTTCTTCCGAAGGATATTGTGAGCGGAGATTTTTATTGGTTCGAGAAAGAAAGTGAATACAAATTGTTTGGAGCTGTTGATTGCACAGGCCACGGAGTTCCGGGAGCATTGCTGAGTGTTGTTGGTCACAATTTGTTGGGCAAAGCATTAACAGATCTTAAACTTGTTATGCCCGACAAAATTCTCAAGTTTCTTGACGGAGAAATTCACAAAACACTTCGTCATAAAGACATGTTAAATGACAATGGCATTCAAGACGGTATGGATATCTCATTGTGTTGTTATCATGAAAAATCCAAAGCACTTTTCTACGCTGGGGCATTCAATCCAATGTATGTTTTCCGAAATGGACAATTGCTGGAATTCAAAGCCGATAAGATTTTGATTGGATCCGGAGATTCTTCGAATAAAAATTTCAAGCTTCATGAACTGAAAGTTGAATCTGGAGATGAAGTTGTTTTGTTTACGGATGGATTCGCAGATCAGTTTGGTGGGCCATTTGGAAAAAAGCTCAAGTACAAACCATTTAAGGAAATGTTGCTTTCAGTTCAGAATCTGACAATGAAAGAACAATCGACCACAGTGACTCGTTCTTTTGAAGAGTGGCGAAAAGATTTTGATCAGGTGGATGACGTCTGCGTATTAGCTGTTCGCTTAGGATAGACTGTCTGCGTATTAGCTGTTCGCTTAGGATAGACTGTCTGCGTATTAGCTGTTCGCT
>CAZBYM010000132.1:0-9377 GCA_964495745.1 uncultured Chryseobacterium sp.
GCTAGTGCAGCAACAGTGATGTTCTTATTCTGGACAATCACCCACCTTGCGAAAAAAATTATTCTTCGTTATGGTCACGATTTTTCGCAAACACGAATTGTGTTGGTCATGGCAGCAGGAATGTGCGGATCGCTCACATACGCTTTCACCGATTCATTCTGGTTTTCTGCAGTCGAAGGTGAGGTGTATGCGTTGTCTTCTTTATTCACTGCAATTGTTTTTTGGGCAATGTTACGCTGGGAAGATGAATCACATGAAGCCAGAAGTGATCGCTGGATAGTTTTGATTGCTGCACTAATCGGAATGTCAATTGGTGTTCACTTGCTCAATCTCCTAACCATTCCAGCTCTTGTTTTCATTTGGTATTTCAAGAAAACACATCGCGTCACTTTACGTGGATTGCTGATCACATTTGTAACCGCAGTGATCATGCTTGGAGGAATTCAGGATTTTCTCATTCCGGGAATCGTAAAACTTGCAGGGAAAAGTGAATTGTTTTTCGTGAACTCATTTGGAATGAGATTCAATTCGGGTATTATTATTTTCTTCGCTTCTCTCATTCTCCTTATTTCACTTGGAATGTGGTGGAGCATCCGAAGGAAAATTCGATGGATGAACACAGCATTGCTTTCCTTCACCGTTTTACTTTTGGGATATTCAAGCTTCCTTGTCATTGTTATTCGCGCCAATGCAGGAACACCAATCAATGAAAATAATCCTTCGGATCCAATCAGTTTGCTTTCGTATCTCAATCGCGAACAGTATGGCGACTGGCCACTTTTGTACGGACCACAATACAATTCACCTCAAGATGCGGAAGAGCCGTGGCTTGATGGAAATCCGGTTTATGTGAAAGACGAAAAATCGGGGCGTTACATTGTTACCGATTCTCGCGAAGGCAGTGTGGCAAATTACGATAGCCGAGGATGTGTTCTCTTTCCTAGAATGTATAGTTCCGGACATGCTGGAGCCTACGCCAATTGGGTTCACATCAAAGGAACTCCCGTTGATTTTTCCAAAGAAGGAGAAAATTCTGCAGCGATTAATATCCCAACGTTTAGTGAGAACATGAGATTTTTCGTCACGTATCAAGTTGGATGGATGTACTTACGATATTTCATGTGGAACTTTGTTGGTCGCCAAAACGATTTTGCAGGATATGGTGGTGATGCCGAAGGCAATTGGCGATCCGGAATTCCAATCTTCGATGATTTTCGCATTGGCGATCATGATCTCGAACCTGAATTTCTGAAAAACAACAAAGCAAGAAACGGATATTGGTTTCTTCCACTCTTTCTTGGACTATTGGGAATCTGGTATCACTTCAAACACGCCAAGCGCGATGCGCTGGTTACAACATTGCTATTTCTATTCACAGGATTGTGCATCGTAGTATATCTGAATCAAACTCCATGGCAACCGCGTGAACGTGATTATGCCTATGTAGGTTCGTTTTATGCTTTTGCAATTTGGATTGGACTTGGAATCATGGGCATTTACGAATTAAAAAATCACGTTAAGAAAATATCACGTACGCTCGCTCTGGGAGCCGCAGTTGCAATAAGCGGTATTGTGCCAACGATCGTATTGACACAAAACTGGGATGATCACAACCGGTCACACCGCACCGTAGCGCAAGATCTCGCGGTGAGTATGCTTGAGTCTTGCGAACAAAATGCAATTCTGTTTACGTATGCCGACAATGATACATTTCCATTGTGGTATGCTCAGGAAGTTTTAGGAATTCGCCGCGACGTACGGATTGTTTGTCTCAATCTCTTCAGAAGCGATTGGTACATCGATCAGATGAAAACGAAACAATACACTTCTGAAGCTCTTCCAATTTCCATGAACCATTGGCAGTATCGTGAAGGAACACGCGATTGGTTGAGTCTTGATGTTTCGAAAGACACCATGCTTCTTGAAAATGTAATTGCCTTTTTTACCAATGAAGAATTGGAATATAAATATGAAACTGTTTCCGGTGACACTGTAAACTATATTCCAACTCCATTCATAAAAATTCCGGCTGATAATGCAGAGGGAGAAATAGCGTGGGCAATTCCCGGAAGTTATATTCTGAAAGATCAGATGATCATTCTCGATATTCTTGCACACAACGAGTGGAAACGACCAATCCATTTTGCTGTTAATATGCCGATGAGTTGCTACGGCGGATTAGACAATTATTTGCAATTGGAAGGATTAACTTACAAGTTTGTCACAAGTAAAAATGGTCGTGAAGACGGAGACTTAACGGAACGCCCTCAAGTAAATCTTGAAAAATGTTATTCGCTATTCATGGAAAAATTTTCCTGGGGAGGGCTCGACAATCCTAACGTATATGCTGACGAAACCACTCAACGCATGTTCAGCGATCCGTATCGTTATTCATGTGCTGTTACAGCTCACGCACTTGCTGAAGCAGGAATGAATGAGCAGGCTTCAAGTCTTGTTCGCTTGTGTACTTCCAAAATTCCGGCAACTCAAATTTTGCCAGATGATTATTGGCTCAGCCTTACAGATGCAGCATGGATGTGTGGAGATGAAAAACTGGGAAATGAACTCGCCAACATTGCGTTCAATTATTTTATCGAGTGTGTAGTTTGGTACAGAACACTTCCAAGAATTTCCGGAGATTACTTAGGTAAAATTCAACATATCCAACTCTTGTATAGTCTTGCCGATATGTACGGCCAAACTTCATTGACTACTGAGTGGAAGAAAAAAATGGATGCTGCTGAAGTTCCGATAGAATAGCTAAGCGCTGCTAGTGCGTATTAACAAATTCGCACATTATCAAATTGACACATTACGATATTCTACCCCAATTCACCGAGCTACTCTGTTCTCTATGCAGCTCCGCGAACAAAGGCGCATTCTCTTTTTTCTCCAGCGTTGGATCTGCATCCAGAATTTCTGCAGCAACAACACGCGCATGTTGAAGTATTGAAACGTCCTTAGTAATATCCGCAAGCCGAAGTCCCGTCAAACCACTTTGCTGAGTTCCTTCGAGATCACCCGGCCCACGTAACTTGAGATCAACTTCCGCAATCTCAAATCCATCATTCGTGCGAACCATTGTTTCCATTCGCATTCTCGTGTCCTTACTGAGTTTATCGCCCGACATCAAAATGCAAAACGATTGATCAGCACCACGACCAACTCGCCCACGCAATTGATGTAATTGTGATAATCCAAATCGCTCAGCGCTTTCAATAATCATCACACTCGCATTCGGCACATTCACGCCAACTTCTATTACGGTTGTGGCGACCATGATTTGAGTTTCTCTTTTCACAAAACGCTGCATTTCGAAATCCTTGTCCTTGTGTTTCATTTTTCCGTGAACAATACTCACTTGAAATTCAGGAGCAGGAAAAGCGCGCGAAATACTTTCATAACCATCCATCAGATCTTTGTAATCCATTTTCTCGGACTCCTTGATCAATGGATAAACGATATAGATTTGCCGGCCTAACGCAATTTGTTCTTTCATGAATCCGAATACACGCAAGCGCCGGGAATCGTAGAAGTGAACTGTCTTGATAGGTTTTCTTCCGGGAGGCAATTCATCAATCACAGAAGTATCAAGATCACCGTACAATGTCATAGCCAGAGTTCGTGGAATTGGAGTTGCAGTCATTACAAGGACGTGAGGAGGATTTGTGTTTTTCTTCCACAACTTTGAACGTTGTTCTACACCAAATCTATGTTGTTCATCAATTACCACAAAGCCTAGATTCTTAAACTTCACTTCATCCTCAATCAATGCATGAGTTCCAACCAGAATATCTAGTTCTCCACTTCGAAGTGATTCATGCAATATTTTTCTCTCTGATTGTTTTGTACTTCCTGTGAGCAAAGCAATCTTTACTGGAAGTCCACGCAAGAGTTCACTAATCGATTGCAAATGCTGATTCGCAAGAATTTCCGTAGGGGCCATGATGCACGCTTGAAATCCATTGTCATTCGCCAGCAACATACACATCAAAGCCACAACAGTTTTTCCACTGCCCACATCACCTTGCAGCAATCTGTTCATTTGCTTCCCGCTTCCCATGTCTGCACGAATTTCTTTGATCACACGTTTCTGAGCTCCTGTTAGCGGGAATGGCAAATTGTTTTTGTAAAAACCGTTGAATTTCTCTCCTACATTTTCAAAATCAAACCCTCGGAAATTCGTCTTGCGCAAATTTTTAACACGAAGTAATCGCAATTGAATAAGCAGAAACTCTTCGAACTTAATTCGAGCCTCCGCCCGTTTCAAGAGTGTTGTGTCTGAAGGAAAGTGAATCTGTTTGATCGCTTCTCCTCGCCCCAACATTTTCAAATTTTGAATCACACTATCAGGAAGAATTTCAGGCACTTTTCCCTCCGACATTGGAACAAGCAATTTTGTCAACTTCAAAATGCCCTTTGAATCCAGACCTTTGAATTTGGCTTTCTCAGAAGACGAATACATGGGTTGAAGAAAATTACTTCGCTGAGCATTCTCCTCCTTCACCTCTTCAACTTCCGGATGTGCGATATTTACTTTACCGTTGTAAACAGTTGGCTTTCCAAAAACAACATACTCTTTTCCTGGAAGAAATTTCCCCTGTAGCCATTTGATTCCTTGAAACCATACTAACTCAAGGCTTCCTTTCCCATCGGTGAGCATGGCAACGGCGCGTTGTTGCTTTGCAGTTCCAACAATTTGAAAATTGAGAATTTGTCCCTTCAACTGCACATACGGTAGTTCCGCTGTGATTTCTGAAGTAGAATAGAATTTGGTGCGATCAACATGCCGGTACGGATACCATTTCAAAAGATCACCAAACGTTTGAATGTCGAATTCAGTTTTCAGTACACGAGCGCGCTCAGGACCTACTCCTTTCAAGAATTCTATGGGTGTATCGAGGAAGCTGTCTGCCACGGCGTGATGACTTGTTCAAAAGTACAAACCGCGCTCCACTTAACAGAATTCAGATCTGGATTCTGATCTGCCAGAATGAATTATCGTGCCTTTTTCTTTTTCGCAGCGACGCGCTTTGCCTTTTTCGGACGCGAACGTCTTTCCTGCTTATGCTTTACATAGCGCTCCGTATCCTCGCAGGAAACATCAACGTCAGTATCAATCAGTTTGGCTATGCTCACTTCCAGAAAAGTTGAAAGTCGCAGCAAGGTTATCAAAGTCAGATTCGCACCGCGCTCAATTTTGTGCATTCGCGCCTTATCAACGCCAATGTCTTCTCCTAAGGCTTCCAACGTAAGCCCGCGCTTTTTTCTGTAATAGTGAATATTTTCACCGACTGCCACAAGGAATTTTTCGGTGGTATCAATTCTATAGCCCATAGGCTACAAAAATTTATACAATTTTTGATTGAAAGTTGCTTTTTGTTACCACTTATCATAAATTGCGTAACATTTTTGTTGGCAGATAAAGCCTATACCGTACAAAAAATAGTGTTAAACCGACCAGGCAAGTTATCGGGCGGTTTCAGAATACTCCTGCTCATTGTCACAATTCCCCCCACGTGACATAATCAGGACCCTCCGCCCCTACTGAAAACCTTCGGCTGGGGCGGCCGTTTTTCATACAACTTCAGCATTAATCTTACATCAGTAATACCAAAGCGCCAAGCGGATTTGGGTACGCGTTTTTGAGCAATATGTTTGTTCAACAAAACAACGCCTATGAAAACATTAGTCCTCGCATTTCTTGTATGTTCAACGCTTCAAGCGGCAGCAACGAATTCAGATATTGCCAATGAAAATAATCAACCGCAGAACATTCTTGAACTTTCGGGAAACATGTCGGTGGATGGAGCCAAAGTCGCTGATTATTTCGTGTATATTTTTGAGAATGGCGTTCTCATCGACACATTCTTTGTTGATTCAAAGCAAGAAATTTTCTTTGATCTGGACTTCAACAGAAACTACGCGATTAAGTTCGTAAAAGCGGGATACAAAGAACGAATTCTGCTGGTTGATACTCATATTGCGGATGAAGGATTTCATAAGAGCTACACGTTCCGGTATGATATCGAATTCCTGCCTCATGAAGCAACATCAAACACGTTCGATGATTTTCCAGTGGCCTTTATTACATTCCAGGAAAATGTAAAAGATTTCGATTACGATAGAAAATATCACAGTAATGTTCGTATCAATCCTTCGGCTAAAGAAACCGCAGCACTTTGAATCTTATTTGTGCAAAAAAAGGATTAGTGAAATTCACCAATCCTTTCCATTTTATTTTGAATATAGATCAGATCAGAATCGTCACTGGATTCTCAAGCATCATCTTCAACGTTTGCAAGAATGCGGCGCCAGTAGCTCCGTCCACAACGCGATGATCGCAACTCAAAGTCACTTTCATCACTTTTCCAGGAACAACTAATCCGTCACGAACAACCGGCGTTTCTTTGATTCCACCAACAGCTAGAATACAAGCATCAGGCGGATTAATTATCGCAGTGAATTCTTCAATTCCAAACATTCCAAGATTGGAAATTGTAAAAGTATTCCCTTCCCAATCTGCCGGCTGAAGTTTTTTCTCTTTCGCTTTTTTCGCGAATTCACGAACTTCGTTTCCGATCTGAACGAAAGATTTTTGATCAGCAAAACGAACTACAGGAACAAGTAGTCCTTCTTCAACTGCTACCGCAACGCCAATGTGAATATGATCGTTGTAGCGGATTTTATCGCCAAGCCAAGATGAATTTACTTTTGGATTCTGACGCAATGAAGCCGCACTCGCGCGAATAATCATGTCATTAAAAGAAACTTTCACTGGAGAAAGCATGTTAATGGCCTCGCGCGATTGAACCGCGTGATCCATGTTAATTTCCATCGTTAGGTAGAAATGCGGTGCAGCGTATTTGCTTTCTGATAATCGTCGAGCAATAGTTTTACGCATTTGCGAAACCGGTTCTTCAGTAAATCCTTCCTTTGTGTTGATCACTGGATTTCCAAAAGCAAGTCCACCCATTTTTCCAGGATGCCAAGTTGCTACATCACGCTTTACAACGCGGCCATAATCTCCGGTTCCGGAAACTCCACTCAGGTTTAATCCTTTCTCTGCTGCAAGTTTCTTCGCAAGAGGAGAGGCTTTTATTCGCGAATCTCCATTTTGAGATACGGCAACCGGTTGTTGAATAGTGTGCGCCGCCGTCTTAACCGGCTCAGCAACTTTTACAGATTCAGATTTCTTTTCTTCTTTCGCTGGGGCTTTAACTTCTTCTTTCTTCGGAGAAGCAGCGGCATGGGCAGCAAGAATTGCTTTTACGTCATCATCCTTACTTCCAATGACAGCAAGAACTGCATCTACCGGTGCTCCTGCTCCTTTTTCAATTCCAACATAAAGCAGTGTTCCGTTGTAGAACGATTCAAACTCCATCGTTGCTTTGTCAGTTTCAATTTCAGCAAGAAGATCGCCCTTCTTTACAGTGTCACCAACTTTCTTGTGCCATTCTGCAACAACACCATCAGTCATCGTGTCGCTCAGCTTTGGCATTTTTATTACTTCCGCCATATAAATTTCGATTGGAAAATTGAGAATTGTAAATTGATAAGGACTTAATCCATGATGAACGGATAATTCGGTTCTGCGTAAACGTCTTTATACAATTCTTCCGGTTCAGGGAATGGAGATTCTTCAGCAAATTTCACACACTCGTTTACGAGATCATCAATTTTTTTCTCCATCGCCTCAATTCCTTTGTCATCAAGCCAGCCATTTTCTTTCATCGTAGTAATGACCTGTTCAATCGGATCTTTGCTTTTGTATTCTTCGAGTTCGTCTTTAGTTCTGTATTTAGCCGGATCGGACATCGAGTGACCACGGTATCTGTATGTTTTCATTTCAAGCAACGTTGGGCCATTTCCTTTGCGCGCGCGCTCTGTAGCTTCTGCAATTGCTTCATGCACAGTTTCGCAATTCATTCCATCTACTTGAAAAGATGGCATATCGTATGCTAGTCCTAGTTTGTACAAATCATGGACATTGGAAGTTCGCTGAACAGAAGTTCCCATCGCATAATTATTATTCTCGATGATAAAAATTACCGGAATTTTCCAGAGCATGGCCATGTTAAACGTTTCATGCAATGCGCCCTGACGAACAGCTCCATCACCCATGTAACAAAGAGTAACGCGTCCGTTCTTATTGTAAGCGTCAGCAAATGCAATTCCGGCGCCAAGTGGAATTTGTCCGCCTACAATTCCATGTCCGCCGAAAAAATTATATTCCTTTGAAAACAAATGCATGGATCCGCCTTTACCTTTCGAACATCCTGTACTTTTTCCAAGAAGTTCTGCAAGAATAAATTTTGGATGCATTCCACGACCAATAGGATGTGCGTGATCCCGATAAGCGGTGATCACACGATCTTCTCTCATAATTGCACTCTCAGCTCCGGCAACCAATGCTTCCTGACCAATGTAGAGATGGCAAAATCCGCGGATCTTCTGCTGGATATACATCTCCCCGCATTTTTCCTCAAATCGACGCATCAGCAACATCGATTCGTACCAATGTGCGTACGTCTCTTTGCTGAATGTCGTTTTCTTTTTCTCTCCTGCGTTCTTAGTTTTCGTTGCCATTGCGAAAAGGCATTATTAGTTTGAAAATCTCCTATAGAGTGATAACGTTCAAAGATACAATGAAATCGGAATTATTCATCCTGCGTAAAATGGTGAAATACTATGCTTTTAATTCGTCCGCCTCAAATGAAAGAGGCAACAAATCCTTCATGCTTTTGACAATGTAAATCGCCCCTGTTTCTCCGGCAAGAATAATCCGGATATCGTTTCCAAATCGTCGCTCGTGTTCTGAAATAACTTGCCTGCAAGCACCACAAGGTGACAAAGGACGTGTCACTGAAAATTGCTTTGAGCTGCATGTAATTGCAATCGCAGACACTGACATTTCCGGATATGTTGCTCCCGCGTGAAAGATGGCAACACGCTCGGCGCAAAGTCCGGATGGATAAGCTACATTCTCCTGATTATTCCCGGTCACAATTGTTCCATTCTGCATTCGCAACGCAGCTCCAACGTGAAAAGCTGAATAAGGAGCATACGCATTCACGCCTGCTGCTTTTGCTTCGTTCAATAATTCACGATCCGCATTTGACAGCTCTTTTGCACTTGCATACTCTTCAATAATACTGGTGATCGTAATTGCTTTCATAGTTCCAATAAATGTGCTCAAAGATAACCGAATTGAACCTGAAATCTGGCGAGATCTTCGTTCAAAAACAGTGATGGAACATGCGAGGCAAAACCTCCGTAATTCATTGTATTTTAGAAGTTTAATTGGACACAGTAGCCCTTCGAGATCCAATTAATTTTACTATTTTCCGTTGTGTGCATTAAACGATTTCATTAGT
>CAZBYM010000133.1:0-9255 GCA_964495745.1 uncultured Chryseobacterium sp.
CTTGCGACTTTGACATAGTTGTTCAATTCATTGTGTGAAATAACATGTCCGGTTGGATTGCAAGGATTGCTAAATAGGAAAGCATCCAGTTTGTATTTTAGGATGGCGCGTTGAAATTCTGAAGAAGGAATGGCGTGATTGTTTTTTTGTTTTGACGGAACGCAAACGGGTGTGATAGTGTCAAGATGGAAATTGAGCATGTCTTCGTAAGCGGGATATTCTGGAATCTTGTATCCTAATCGGACAGAGCTTAGTGTTGAGAAAATACGTGTGAGCGCCAGTCTGCCACCCATTGCAATACTTACATTTTCAAAAGTGTATTTCGATTTGTGTGTTGTGCGATAAAGGCGGTTGTAATGATCAGCAATTGCTTTTCTTAATTGCAGCATTCCGTTCACAGGTCCATATCGGTTGTCCTGAAGCTTGATTTCAAATTCGGTAATTCGATTTGGAGCACCTTTCATTTTTCCAACTTCGGGTTCGCCTTGGCCAAGATTGACCCATTCCGGATTTCCGTTGTAGTAACCAAGTTTAATAGCCTCATCGGTCACCCAAACTACACCTATGTCAGTTGTCTGATGGAACACGCTTTTGTGATTCGGAAGTTTTCTGACACTCATTTATCGTGTGGTTTTATTTTCGCTCCATGTTTTTATTTCGTGACTCAGAATGACGAGCACATAGAAAGTAATGTCGCCTGCTATTTTGCCAACCAGAATTCCGAGCGTGAAATCGTGCAGTAGCACAGGAAACAGAATCATAAAAAACGGTCGCAAAACCAGTCCGTCAAGAATTCCTGCAGGACCAAATTCCAATAGCATGCTTTTCGTTAACCGAATGACATCCGAAAATGCGAACCGCTTATTGTCAACTTTATTTTGTCGTTTGATAAACAAAAAATTCTGGACAATAACTGTTGCGTAAAAACCAATTGCTTCTCCAATTGATCCAGCGTATGCTGCAACAACAAGGTTGTAGTCTAAGGAATGAGCAATTGTAGCAGAACTTACTGCTGTTATTGTTCCAATTATTTCGGGAGGCAAATATCGTTTGAGCCAACCTTTGATTTTCGTCTTCATCACGATGAAATCGTTGAATTCTAAATCACCGGATAGGCCTGACCAATTTTTGTTCCCATTTTATAATGCAATGTGCGTTGAGCACTCAAACTCACATTACTTGATGCTTCGAATAGGAGAATAATGTCTGAACCTCCAAACTGGAAGTACGATAACTCTTCACCTTTGCGAACAGTGACTCCAACTTCTGCTGTGATTACAACTGAAGAAACCTGACTCATTCCTATTGGCAAAACTGCAACTAATCCAATAGCGGTTTGCAGAACAATTAAGCCTCTGGTCTGCGCAAATTGATAACCTGCTATATCAAGCGAATCATAAATATTTTTTAGTTCCAAAACGTGCTCTCCTGGTTTTGCAGGGACAGGTACTGCTTCAACTTCAAGATAAACCTGGCCTTGAATGACGCGCGCTTCAAGAACTTTTCCGCCCAATGGTGCATGTTGGCGATGGTAATCCAGCGGACTCAAATAGGAGTGCATGAAAATTCCGTTTTCAAAACGATCCTTGTACGGACTTCCTTCAAGCAGTTCACTAACTTTCCAATTCAGGTTTTTCACAGTTACATGAGAATCTTGTCTGATTTCCCATTGACCACCGAATGTAGAATCGGCAGGCATGACAATAATTGATTGATCTGCTATTGCTGCGATGGGCCGAAATCCAGGTTTGAAGTGTCTTGCAAAAATTTGGTTGAATGTTCTCCATCCCCCATGTGGACGCGAGTATTCGTTCATGTTGTAATAGGGAGAATCATAAAACGATTGTTCGGATTCTTTTGTCAGTGATTCAGGAGTATCGAGAAATTCTCCCATGGCATTTGCATAATCTACTAACCATTTCGAGAATGAAGTGAGTGGTTGTGCTTTGTCGTATGGAATAACTTTATTTTGAAGCGCAAGAACCGGCGCCTGATCAGCAATAAAATAGAAAGCACTTAGGTAGTCATTAATCACTCGCCCTGTAGAATTTTCGCTTGGAACCCAATACAGGAATTCGTTGATCCAGTCAAAATATTGTTCCAGTCCTGTCACATATCCAATCAGCGGAACATTCTTTGCGTGGGCTGTGGCAATTGCTTTTTCAAAATGTGGTTTCCAATTGTTGGTTTCAATCATCTTGACTAATTCCTCAACAACAGGATGGTACTTACGTTTCGATTGCATAAATATTTTATTTACAACGTGTAACTAGCTTGGCCGATCTTAATTCGCTACCGAATTTTTATCGACAACAAAGCTTCGTTATTGTTGCAAAGAAAGTATTACACAAGTATTGGAATATGTTACACAGTTCACACATTGATTGAAGTGGGCTGGTTTGTAAGTAGGCAAGTAGGCAACTAGGCGAGCCATACTTGCCTACTTATTTTGAAATGCCTACTCAATCTCAAACTCCGCTTCCACTTCATACCGCATCACAATATCCTGCGGGCCCGCCGGCGCACCGTCATCTCCTTCATATGAGGCATTACTCACTGAAGTTTGTGCGGGACCTCTCCAGTTCCAATGCGCGCCACCATCGTCATTGATTTCGCGAATGGAAACAATTTCTCCTAGTTGCTTATCTACTTTGCTGAGCATGTACGCTGCTTTTTCTTTCGCTGCTTTGAGCGCCTCGGCTTTTAACTCCTTGCGCATAGCTTGTTCCTGAGAAGATTTGAAACCTCCAAGTGATAAATAGGCAATGCCTTTCGTGTCGATATCGCGGATAATTGCTTCAACTTTATTGTGATCACGCAATTTCACGCTTATCGTTTTTTGAAAGGTCACTGGTTTTTTCGAACCATCATAATAATACCAGGTCCATGAAGTAGTAACAAAACTAAAGCTGATGGATGAATCTGCAATTCCGTTTTTGTGCAACAACTCCATCAATGGTTTTTCGATTTCATCGAGTTTCACAAGCGTTTTGTAATCCTTTTCGCTTTTATTTGGCTCGTATTTCTCTTTGTAGTATTCGGAAATTTCGATAGTGAGTGTCATCTCATCCGGACAGAGTTTTGTGTCTGCGGCACCGGTAACAAGAATGGTTCGTTCTTTCGCCGCGATTTCACGCGTGGTTTCTGTTCCGCAGGAAACGGTTAATGCGAGAACGGGAAGTAGAAAAAGTAGTTTGGTCATGGATATGGGTTTTGTGAATAGATTCACAAGTTAGCCCGATTCACCATCGACTACTTTTCTTTTTGCAAACTTTCACTTTTCACGAGCCGGTTGTTTTTGTCGATCGGAATCAGCGAGTTCTTCTTGAAAAGAAACTTTTCGTCCACAAACGTTTTGTATGAACGTATTGGAAGACGAAGGAGTGCATCCGGATCTTTGCATGGAAGTGTTGTCAGAATAACTGTATCACCAATTAAATTCCAGGTGCCTTCCGAAACTTCAAATGGGAATTCGCGAATTCCGGTGTATTGAAAAACGCTATCGTCGTACAATTTGAATTCTGCTACATAATCATCCTTTTCCCCAGTGTAAGTTCCACAGACTGATGCGAAGTCGGTGAAGAAGTAGAGCAAAGGAAGGAATAGCAGCAGTAGAAATTTCATGGATACAAGTTATGGAGATTTCACTAGAAGATGTGCGGAAAATTTGCCACGAAGGCACGGAGACACGAAGGAATCGCTACTATTTCCGCGCAAATCCGTGCGTTCCGCGAAATCCGTGTACTATTTATTTAGTTCGCTGCGGTTCGAATAATTCAAGTTGCTTCGCAAGCAGCTGAAAACTTTTACGATGATGATCTGTGGAACCATGCGCTGCAATAGCCGCACGATGAGCAAGAGTTCCGTATCCTTTGTTCGTAAGCCAACCGTAAGCAGGGAATTTTTCATGTAGATCGTCCATGTAATCATCGCGGTACGTTTTTGCAAGAACTGAGGCAGCAGCAATATTCATGTACTTTCCATCACCACCAATAATACAAGTGTGTGGAATTCCTGAATATAATTTGAATCTGTTTCCGTCGATGAGTAAATGGGAAGGAAGGACCTTGAGTTTTTCCACAGCAAGATGCATGGCTTTGAATGACGCTTGAAGAATATTTATCTCGTCAATTTCTTCAGCACTTACAGTTGCAACGGCGAATGCAATTGCATTTTCTTCAATGATCGGTCTCAAAAGTTTTCGTTGTGCATCGCTCATTTTCTTGGAGTCATTCAGTAGTGGATGCTTAAATCCGCTCGGAAGAATGACAGCAGCAGCGAAAACCGGTCCTGCAAGACAACCTCTTCCTGCTTCGTCGCAACCTGCTTCGGTAGTTGAATCTTTGAACGAGAGTTTAAGCATGTCCCATCGTTTTCATCATGCTTTCCCAAAGAGAATCGGCAGATTTATCCCACGAAAAACGAAGTCGTTGTTCACGTCCGTTGCCAATTAATTTCTCTCGCAAGTTTTCATCGGCAGCAATTGTTTTCATCGCGTTTGCAATACTTTCCACGGAAAATGGATCGCAATACAAAGCTGCGTCTCCGGCGACTTCAGGAAGAGAAGTTGCGTTTGCAGCAATTACTGGAACATCGCAGGCCATTGCTTCTACAATCGGAATTCCGAATCCTTCGAAATAAGGAACATAAGTCAATGCAAGTGCCGAAGCAGTTATCTCATGCAAATCAACTTCGTCAACACGACGCGTGAAAATAACATCGTTCTGATCAGGAAGTTCTTTCAGAGCAAGTTGCATTTTTTCATTTTTCCAGAAAGCAGTTCCTACGATAAGCAGCTTTATATCGTTGGATGTAGATTTTTTGAAATGAGCGAATGCCTGAACCAGTCGTTCAAGATTTTTTCGCGGATGTATTGCTCCAACGTAGAGAAAATAAGGTTTGCCTTGACTCCATTTATTCTGAGTAGCAATTTTGATTTCTGCCGAAACAGGAACGAACCCGCTGTTGGCTGCATTATGAACGACATCAATTTTATCTGGTGCTATTTTGTACAATTTCGATATATCCTGCTTAGAGAATTCAGAAACTGTTGCAATACGTTCTGCTTTTTGCGCGAAGAGCGGAAATTTCTTCTTGTACCACTTCGCGTAATGCGCAGGAATGTCTTCCGGATAATGTTCGAAATTCAAATCGTGAATGACCGGCAAACATTTTGTTGTTCCTCGCAGCGGAAGAAATCCATCAGGTGAAAAGAACAAATCCGGTTTCAGGTCGCGTAATACTCCATGTACAGAATAATTCAACCAGAGATTGAATAGCCAGGTTCTTCTTGCCGGGGGAAGTAATTTGACCGGTGTGATGTTATCTGAAAAAATAAAATCTTCATGTACTTTCCTGTCAAATAGAAAAACAAAGTTGGCATCTTCCTGCTTCTGAGTAATGCGTGATAATGTTTCATACGCGAATCGCCCAATGCCGTCGAGACGATTATGTATAAGTAAGCGGGTATTAACAACGATAATCACAGAGCGAAGGTAACGGGAAGGAATTCGGATACCAAACAACGAAATGGTCACTTTGGAAATTGTAACATGGATTCCTTACTTTCGCGCTGTGAAAAATGCGATTAAAGCTTTATTGCAGGGTGTTCTTGGTTACAGGAACTATTTGCGGTATTTCTCCTGGTTCAAGGTGAAAACGCTTCATCGCGATTCTCGTGAGGACGATTTTTTTGCTTTTCTCGCGAAGCTTCCTGAAGATGGAACAGTTCTGGATATTGGAGCCAATCTTGGTTTTCTAACTGTACATCTTGCTCAGAAAGTGAAAAATGGACAGGTGATTTCGTTCGAACCAATGCCCGATAATCTTGATGCATTGAATTACGTTGTCAAGAAATTCAAATTGAATAATGTCAGAGTCGAAGCTTGCGCATTGGGCGAGTCCGATGGTGAAGTAGAAATGGTTTTGCCCGTTCAAGGTAATGCAAGACAACAAGGATTGAGTCATATTGTGCATGAAGAATTGAAAGAACACAATGATGGAATCAAGTTTAAAGTTCCATTGAAGAAACTCGACAGCATTGATTATCTTTTTCAAACAGGCGTAAAAGTGACTGGGATAAAAATGGATGTCGAAAATTTCGAACAGTTCGTGTTGCGTGGAGCCGAGAAATTATTGCGACAACATCAACCGATGGTTTTTCTTGAGCTTTGGGACAATGCGAATCGCACATTTTGTTTCGACTTCCTGCAAAAGCTAGGATATGAAACATATGTAGTTGAGAATGGCAAACATGTGCGTTATGCTTCATCAATTCATGTTAATAGCATCAATTTTCTCATGATTCGGTCGATTAGCTA
Source organism: uncultured Chryseobacterium sp. (assembly GCA_964495745.1). Classification (GTDB taxonomy): domain Bacteria; phylum Bacteroidota; class Bacteroidia; order Palsa-965; family Palsa-965. Next base: position 6,321 of record CAZBYM010000133.1, read on the forward strand.
GCAAAAGCGCAGAGCTTTTTTGCCTAAATTCGCCGTTCATCTCAAGGTCCAGTGCAACGGAAGTTCGTCACCAATCTTATCATACTCCTCTTCCTGAATCTATTGATCAAACCGTTTTGGATTTTGGTCATAGAGCCTGGTGTTCAGAATGAAGTAGGGAATGCTGCCTACGGAGAATATTTTGTAATCTTCAATTTCTCTTTTCTACTTAATATTTTGTTGGATTTTGGAATCACCAATTTCAACAACAAGAATATTGCACAGAACACACACCTGCTTTCGAAACACCTTTCCGGGCTGTTTATGTTTAAGTTGATTCTCGCGTTGGTATATATTCTCGCAACAATCGTTGTGGCAATCGTACTCGGTTATGACGCACGTCTCACAAAGCTGCTCATGATTTTAGGATTTAATCAGTTCCTGATTTCAATGGTATTGTACTTGCGTTCCAACCTTCAGGCGCTTCATTTGTTTAAGACAGATGCGTTGATTTCTGTCCTGGATCGAATCATCATGATTGGAATCGTAGGGAGCATGTTATGGTTTGGTTTATTTACTGATCAACTGGACATCATGGATTTTGTTTACGCACAAACAGTGGGTTATTTCCTCACAGCACTTATTGCTTTGGGAGCGGTAGTCAGAAAACTCGATGTCTTTCGCTTGAAGTGGGATCTTCCTTTCTCCATAATGATTCTCAAGAAAAGTTTTCCATTCGCGATACTTGTTCTCCTCATGACTTCATACAATCGAATTGACTCCGTGATGTTGGAGCGCATGCTTCCGGCTGGCGATGAGCAACAAGCCGTTCGTCTGAAAGATTTACGCACTTCAAAAATTGAACTTACTCCGACTGAAGAAGCAGAACGCGTAACCTTGACAAAAACTTTGGAAAACACCGGGCCAGAGCAAGCTGGAATTTATGCGAAAGCGTTTCGACTGCTTGATGCTACAAACATGATAGCTTATTTATTTTCTGTGCTGTTACTTCCGATGTTCTCGCGGATGTTGAAATTCAAAGAATCAGTAGAACAGCTTGTAAAACTTGCCTTTACAATGTTGATGACTCTAGCTGTTGTCGTAACTCTTGCGTGTGCTTTTTATGCACGCGAAATGATGACATTGTTGTATGGAACACAGGATATAGAATCAGTAATAACAGTTTTCCCGCTCTTGATGGGTTGTTTTGCAGCTATTTCTACAACTTATGTTTTCGGATCATTGCTTACAGCGAATGGAAATCTGAAAGAATTAAATATTATGGCTTTGAGCGGAATGCTCTTCAATGTTATTATGAATATTTTGTTTATCCAGGTTTTCGAAATGGGTGCTAAAGGAACTGCGATCTCCAGTTTGTGCACTCAAATGCTCACAGCATTCGTACAAGTGATGATCGTGCAGGCCAAATTCAAATTCAAAGTGAATTGGCGATTAATTATCACCCTTGCTGTATTCATAGCAGGTGTAGTTTCCATCGGAAATATCTGTCACACTTACTTGCGAGGAATTGGAGATCACGGTTGGATTTTGGGATTTGTGATCATGTGTACAACCTCTGTGGCCTGGGCGTTTGTTACCCGATTTATCAGCATTAAAGGGATGTTTCGCATTCTCAAATACGGTTGAGATTATTTGTGGCCTGAACACAATAATCTGGTCCCGGGTTCGTTGTTTTGTAAACAATTGATAATCAATGATTAGCATCCGTTAATTGTCTCTTCCATTATTGCATTTCCACTAAAAACGCACTTGTTTTTTCTTACTTTTGGCGTCCCGGAATAACCGGAGAAAAATGAACGCCACTTCCAACAAGGACGCTTATTTCGATTCTACCAGCCTGATTGAGTTCTTCTGGCGGTGGAAGAAGCCTTTGGCACTTATTGGTGTTGCTGCGATTCTGATTTCTTCAATCGTTTCTCTTTTGATTCCAGAGAAATTCAAGTCTACTGTTATCATGTTCCCGGTTCAATCGAATGCGATTTCAAAAGCACTCTTGACGGAAGATTTTTCTGGTAAGCAGGATGTGTTGCAATTTGGTGAAGAGGAGCAAGCTGAACAAATGCTTCAGATTTTGAACTCGGATGAAATCCGTTCTACGATTTGCAAGAAATACGATCTGATGAAACAGTATCGTATTGATCCGACAGATCGATACAAGAACACGAAACTCTTCATGATGTATAGTGAGAACATTACATTCAAGCGAACTGAGTTTATGTCTGTTCGGGTTGATGTAATGGATGAAGATCCTGAACTGGCTGCAAAAATTGCGAATGACATTGCTGCACTTCTTGATACCACGAAGCGTAGAATGCAGCGCGATCGTGCTATGCAGGCATTTCGAATTGTTGAAACTGAATATTTGAAGAAGAAAGCAGAAGTTGAAAAAATGCAGGATTCAATGTACAAGATCAACCAGAAGGGAATGTACGATTATGAATCTCAGTCAGAAGTAACCAATCAGCAATATGCAATTGCTCTTGCTAAAGGTGATCAACGCGCAATTCAGTCTTTGAAAATTCAACTTCAGATTATTGCTGACTACGGAAGCGCCTATATGGCCGTTCGTGAAAATTTATACATCCAGCGTGAGCAGCTTAACTTGCTTCGCAAGAAGTATGAAGAAGCAAAAGTTGACGCTGACGCAATTCTCTCTTATAAGTTTATTGTCAATCCTGCTTATGCCGCGGAAAGAAAATCATATCCGATACGATGGTTGATAGTTGCTGTAAGCACGGCAGCGTCAATGGTATTTGGTATTCTCTTCCTTATTTTGTTTGATAATGTTCGGCAATTAAGAAGACAGGAAAAAAACGCTGAAAAAAATAATGCATAACCGATGAACAAGTTTTTTCAGAACGCTGATATTCTACAAGTCCTGAAGAGGAGACGGATGCACATGGCTGCCGTTTTCATCATGTCAGCGCTTCTGGCG
>CAZBYM010000134.1:0-9241 GCA_964495745.1 uncultured Chryseobacterium sp.
GTTGAAGAAGAGCGATGAAGTTGTTGAGTCATTGTATGATCGCGTTCTTGGTCGTACAACGGTGCATGATGTATACGATCCTCAAACAGGAGACTTGATCATCGAAGCGGGAATGGAAGTGACCGAAGAGTTTGCAATGCAAATTGAGAACTCTGCGCTCGAGTCAATTGAAATTCGCTCAGTACTTACTTGCGAGTCGAAGCAAGGTGTTTGCGGAAAATGCTACGGACGTAATCTTGCAACGGGCCGCATGGTTCAGCAAGGTGAAGCTGTTGGTGTTATCGCAGCGCAATCAATTGGTGAGCCAGGTACACAGCTTACACTTCGTACATTCCACGTTGGTGGTGTTGCGGGTGGATCTGCGGCTGCTTCAAAATTAGAAGCGAAGTATGATGGTGTTATTGAAATCGAAGAATTGCGTACAGTGAAACGTAAGACTGACGGTGGAATGGTCGATGTTGTAATCGGACGTTCTGCTGAGATGCGTATTTCTGATGTGAACACAGGAATTGTGCTTACAACCGGAAACGTTCCTTACGGTTCAATCCTTCATGTGAAAAACGGAGCCAATGTGAAAAAGGGCGAAGTGATTTGCGATTGGGATCCTTACAACGCAGTTATTGTTTCTGAGTTCGCTGGTAAAATTGAATTCGAACACATTGAAGAAGGAATTACTTTCCGTGAGGAGTCTGACGAACAGACTGGTTTCCGTGAGAAAGTAGTAACTGAAACAAAAGATAAAACGAAGAGTCCTTCCATGCGTATCATGAGCGGAAGTGATGTATTGAAAACATACAACATTCCTGTTGCTGCACACATCGTAATTGATGATGGTCAGAAAATTGAGGCCGGACAAATTCTCGTTAAGATTCCACGTGCACTTGGTAAGCAAGGCGATATCACAGGTGGTCTTCCACGTGTGACCGAATTGTTCGAGGCACGTAATCCAAGTAATCCTGCTGTAGTTTCTGAAATCGATGGTGTAATTACATTCGGAAAAATCAAACGTGGTAACCGTGAAGTACTCGTTGAGTCACGCACTGGTGAGAAGAAAACATATTTGATTCCGTTGTCGAAACACATCCTTGTACAGGAAAACGATTTCGTACGCGCAGGAGAATCATTGTCTGACGGATCAATTAGTCCCGGAGACATTCTTGCAATCAAAGGACCAACTGCAGTTCAGGAATATTTGGTGAACGAAGTTCAAGAGGTATATCGTTTGCAAGGTGTAAAAATCAATGACAAACACTTCGAAGTTATCGTTCGTCAAATGATGCGCAAAGTTGATATTGTTGATCCGGGCGATACAATGTTCCTGGAGACGCAGATCATTAACAAAGCTGACTTCATGGAAGAGAACGATCGTTTGTTCGCCAAGAAAGTTGTTATTGAGCCAGGCGATTCAATAGGATTCAAAGCAGGACAAATTATTTCGGCTCGTCGTTTGCGCGATGAGAACTCGATGTTGAAACGTAAAGACCAGAAATTGGTTGAAGCGCGTGATGCAGTTCCTGCAACGTCGTCACAAATTCTTCAGGGTATCACACGTGCGTCACTTCAGACAAACTCTTGGGTATCTGCAGCATCGTTCCAAGAGACAACAAAAGTCTTGAACGAAGCAGCGGTAAACGGAAAGCAAGATTCATTGCTAGGTTTGAAAGAGAACGTAATTGTTGGTCACTTGATTCCGGCAGGTACAGGTTTGAGAAACTACGAGAAGTTGGTGGTAGGATCGAAGGAAGAGTTCGAGAAGCTGATGGCTGCGAAGAAGGAGACGATGGAGGAGGAGGCGTAAGTTTCAACTTCACTCAAATAAAAAAGAAAGCGCTACCATTAATTTGGTGGCGCTTTTTTCTTTCCAATTTTTCTTTTTTCAATCCACTTTTTTTAGAAAAAAGTGGAGCACTTCGATAGGTTCAGGGCCGATGCCGAATCGTTACTTTATTTTTTTTCAATCCACTTTTTTTAGAAAAAAGTGGAGTAAAAAATCGCTGACTCAATTTTTTACTCCGGATTTTATCGCCAATTCGACCCTGGCGTCCCAGACGCGCCTGCACACTTTCCACCCAAAGCTATATGGTCCGCCGACGCACATTCCATCCCATGTCTCATTGCCGTAAAATCAACGGAGTAAAAAATAAGGTCGGCCAGTTGTAAAGTGGAGAGAATGGTTGTTTGGGCAAGATGAGATTGAAAAGCTCATGGCGGCGAAGAAGGAGAGGATGGAGGAAGAGGCGTAAGTTGAAATATACTCCAAACCAAAGGAATATCGAAATGTATTTCAAGCATAATTAAACTAGTTAAGAAAGTGCTAACACTTCGACGGTTTGCCACTTGAAGAGTGATTCCTTTACTAAATAGTTCTGAAGCTGCATCCAACTATTCACCTCTTCCTCGGCGGAATAATAAACATCGTCAACTCGCTCAGTAAGAAATCCTGCTGCACTTCACGTTCGATCAATTCATCATCGAACATCTCGTATACTTTCCACGAACATGTGCCGTATTTGACTCTATCTTTTGTGTAGGTTCTTTCGAGGTACATGGCAGTGCGTTTCGTTTCGCCGCGTAAAAATACCGTGTCTCCACCTTGTGGTATTACTGCATTGGCTCTTCGGTCACCTTCAGGACTGCTCATAGCGTTTTTTGATTAGAGTAGGTTTATTTTGTGGCAAGGTATTGTGTCAAGATTGCTATTGTGAGAGGAAAGATACGGAAACCATGTCTTATGTTCCAGGTTCGACGTTTTCAGTTTTTGACTCTCATTTATTTTTCAATTTGCAATACCACGAACTTCATGTGTTGATGACTTGTAGTGTATTTTGATTCCATTATCTTCACCAAAGAAACCTGTCAATAAAAAAACCAGAAACTATGGCGCGCGACATTGAAAAAACCTATTCCAACGCAGATTTCGTTGAGAAGTTAAGAAGACTTGCAGACTGCATCGAAAGAGGAGATAATTTCAGAATTTCGATTGGAGGAAAAGACATCTATGTTCCTGATCGAGCGAAATTCAGTATAGAGCATGAACAAGGTGATGGAAGTAATGAAATTGAGTTTCAGGTGAAGTGGGAGGATGGGGAGTAAAGTTTCACCCCCAAGGGGTTCTGGTTTTTGATTGCAATTTGCCCGACGCTTACGCATCGGGCAATTCATGTTTCGCTCCTACGGAGCTGGTGAGTCACTCCAACTTTTGAAGATTGCTTATTTCACCCGCTCTCCGTTCTTGTTGATATAGTAATGTGTCTTGTAATCTGTGTATACTTCAGCCTTACCGTTGATGAATGGTTTCGCATCGTAATATATACAAGGAATAATCTGGCTTCCATTTGCATCCAGATACCCAAATAAACTTCTTGAATTTTTCGCAATGAACATGGAATCGCCAGCAGGTTTGATATCGCGGTATCCATAATCTGTGATGTATTTTCCACCATTTCCCTTAACGCGATACAATGCGAAGTATCCCGCGCAATCTCCTTGACATTGCGCTTTGAAATAATTGTCACCGAGTGGAACAATAATTCCGTCACCGGATTTTATTAGAATTTTTTCCTGCCGGGTGGTTAGCGAATAATTTCCCTCTTTATTCAAGACGAAACAGGAATCCTGAATGCTGATAGAATTGTAGATTGTTTTAACAACTTGTTTGCCTGATGAATCGACAACTCCAACGAAAGTATACTCTGTAGTCGGACCGTTGTCTTCACGCTCGCTCCATGACGGTTTTCGTTTCACACTGATAATCGCAAGGCCATGGTGAAAATCGGAACCGTAGAAATAGTCGAATGAAGAATTGTATCCCGGAAAACTTTCGTGTGCTTTAACTTCATGCGGTGGCGCTTTTGAATCGAACCACCCCATAAATTCAGTTACACCCAATGAGGCAATTGCCATGAAGAATCGGAAAATGCCGAGGAAGACATTCGGCTCACCATCATCAATGTATGAAACTGTTCGATTGTACCAGGGAGTTATTTGTTTGCCATTGGAATTAATGTACGCGTACTGTGAGAAGTCTCCCAATTTAACTACGCGTGCAATTCCTTCTGAGAACGGAAAAACATGTGCATACTCTCCAGGAAACACTTCACCGCGTGGGTTGATGATTAAGAACGTAGTATCATCCCAATTTTTCTTTGCAGTGCAAAATCCTTCGTTGAGATACGTTATCCACTCGAATGGAATAGAAAGTTGTCTCCCTGTTGTGTCGGCGAGAATAAAAAAGGAATCCTGGCCGAGAATATAATTGTCTCCTGCTAATTGGACTGAGCTGAAAGCCAGAGGAACGGTGATCTGAAATTCAGTATTCATGACTCCCACTTTGTCGCGCTTGACTATTTTATAATGCTCCGTATCCATGGTGTAAATATTGGAATACCATTCAGAGACTTTACCATCGACAGTGAGTATAGCTTGTTTTGATTTTTCACATTCTGTGATGATTATTTGTTTTTGAAACAACGAATCGACAATGAAAAATTCAGGTGTGACTTCCCGTCCGTTTGTAGTGATGATTAGCGCGGATGGTTTTGTTTTGCCTGTCATCTTATCTTCGCTCCATATACTATTCCTGATTAACAGTAGGGAATCGTAAAGCTGGACTGATTCTACATCGTCGATAAAACCATGTGGGTACTTCCAGATATTGTAGCGGGTTTCATAGCCCTCTCCCCTTGCTAATTGCCCAATGGCAATGCTGTCGATGTGAATAATTGTATCATATCTACGATTCCCGAAAGAGTAATTGTCGATTGAAATCAGATACCAATACCCATCGCGAGCATATTGAACCGAAGCGAGTCCTCCTTGAAAATCGGAGACTTCATAATATTCGCGCTTGATGGCCATCTTACCATTCTCATCAATGAATCCCCATTTTCCTTTCTTCAACACCGCCGCACGGTTTTCCGCAAAAGGACGAATAGAATCATATCTCGGACGCACCACCCATTTGTCGTTGGCTTTGACACCATATTTTCCTCGCTTCTTTACGATGGTGTTGTTGTCTTGCGAAAGACAGGGAAAGGCTAGTGAAATGAGAATGAGAAGAAGGGCGAATCTCATGAAGGAAAGTTACAAATAATGATTCAAAAAAAGGATCACGTCAATGCGGTGATTGAGTATTTTTTGATAAAGGGTCAGAAACCGCTGAAGCGGTTGTGAACTCTTGGATCATACTATAATCGCGGACTTAAGTCCGCGACTATGGTATTTGCACGGGGTTCATTTTTGTCACATGTGAATAATGTAAGTCTTTCCAATTGTTGTGTAACAATCAAGGTAGCTCAACTCCGCACCTTTGACATGTAAAATAAAATGCATTAATCAAACAACTCATAAAATCACAACAATGAAAAAATACATTTTCCCCATGCTAGCAGCATTCGTAACTGCAGGAATGATGATCGGATGCGATTCATCTGCCACAAAAGTCAGTGATGCTGAGCAGGCTGTAGTTGATGCGCAAATTGCCCTTGAACAGGCGCGTAAAGATTCTATTGCCGACTACGAAAAAACAAATGCTGAATGGGCTGTTCTCATTGCAAAAAATGAAGTTGCAATTTCGGAATACAAGGTTAAGCTGGAGAAGATGGAAAAGAAGCAGCGCGCAAAGGACGAGGAAAAGCTTGCGGAAATGGAACAGCGCAATGCTGACATGAAAGAACGCATGAGCGCTTTCAACCCCGATGGGACAATTAACTGGATGGTTTTTAAAGCTGATCTGAAAGCTTCAATCGAAGAATTTGATCGCGATATGAATGAGTTGGGGAAATCGATTGCCAAAATTGCGGAACCAGCGAAAAAGTAGTCTCTGATCAGTTGTCAGAATTTTATGTAATTCATTATTATTAATTCTATATATCATGAAAAAATTTATTCTGTGCTCATTTGCAACGATGCTTGCATTGACTTATGTGCCAACCCAAGTAATCGCTTCAACGAATTCATTTCAGACAGAAATCCCAGGAGATTCAACTTCACAACGACTCGTGCTTACGAATCGTTTGGAAGAAATAAATAACGTTGATAAATCGACGCTCACTCACAATGAAAAGAAGGAGTTGCGAAAAGAAGAACGAGCAATAAAAGAAACGTTGAATGATGGGTATGGTGGCGTTTACATTTCTGTCGGTGCACTGATTATCATTATCCTATTGCTGATCATCATTTTTTAAGAGTCAAAAGATGGACAGCGAGAAGGAGTTGAATGCTAAAATTTTGAAGATTACAATGACAATCAAGGAAAAATATTCCGAGTTGTCGAAGTATTTGGATGAGATGCCGGTAACAATTCCGGATGAAAAACATCCTGAAGTAACAACAAAAGCATTGCAGTCATATTATGACTCTCTGAAATCGATGCTGAGTAAATATATTCTGGAACATCCGGAAGTCCCAATTCGGTTTTGGGGAAGTAACGATACAAGAATTCAATAATACAAATCACAATGAAAACGAAAAGCACTATTACAGTATTGTTGATGTTATTAGCCGGGATGATGATTCCAACTATTCAAAGTTGTTCGAAGTATCCTGATGGTCCGATTCTTAGTTTTCGCAGCCGCGCAGAGCGTGTGTCGAATACCTGGAAGATCGATAATTATCAAGTGAACGGAACCGACTACACTTCGTTGATGTCCGGCTATACGGAAACATTCTCCAAGGACGGGAACTACTCGTACAGTTGGGGGAATTTATCAGGAACTGGGAAGTGGGAGTTTCAAAATAAGGATACTGAAATCAAGTTGAATGGTGTTTCAAATCAATCATCACAAACTTTGGTGATTTTGAAACTGGAAGAGAAGCAGTTCTGGTATTACTACATGGATGGTAATGACAAGAAGGAATTTCACATGATAGAAAATTAGTTTCAACCTCCGCCGTGTTGGAATGATTCGGCCGGATTGGAGAGTAAAGCTAAACTCAAATGAAAAATGATATTCAAATTACAAAAGTCGGCAAGGAAAATAGTTTTGAGGAAATTCCGCAGAACTATTTACTTGCTGCACTAGGATCATTTTTTACGGAAGTAGCCGCAATTTCAATATTCACTGCGCGTCTATTCAAGGAGTCCATCAAACCACCTTACGAGTTTAAAGAACTTGTGAAGCAGTGCTACACGATTGGTTACAAATCTTTCCCATTAGTTGCAATAACCGGATTCATTATGGGTCTGGTTTTGACAATTCAATCAAGGCCTACGCTTGCTGAGTTTGGTGCTGAATCCTGGTTGCCAGCAATGGTGGCAGTTTCTATCATTCGTGAAATTGGCCCAGTGATTACTGCGCTAATTTGTGCGGGAAAAGTTGGTTCAGGAATAGGCGCTGAGTTGGCATCTATGCGAGTAACTGAACAGATTGATGCGATGGAAGTTTCAGGTGTGAATCCATTTAAATACATCATCGTAACCCGGGTGATTGCAACGACGGTGATGGTACCTGTTCTGGTAATTGTCGCAGACGCTATTTCACTTTATGGATCTTATGTTGGCGTTAATCTTAATGGTGACGTAAGTTTTCAGCTATTTTTCTCTCAGGTATTTGAAGCGTTAAATTTTCAGGATATATTTTCAGCCCTGGCGAAAACATTTGTATTTGGATTTGCCATCGGATTGATTGGCTGTTACAAAGGTTATTATTCCGGACACGGAACGGTTGGTGTAGGAAAAGCGGCAAATTCTGCTGTGGTCCTTGGATCACTTTTGGTTTTTATAGTGGATATGGTAGCTGTACAATTGACAAGTTTACTATCACGATAGGATGGAAGATACCGTAATTGAAATTGAACATGTTAAGAAATCGTTCGGCAATAAAATCGTGCTGAAAGATGTTAATTTGAAAATTTCGAGAGGGGAGAATGTTGTTGTATTCGGAAAATCCGGAAGTGGAAAATCGGTTCTTATCAAGTGTCTGGTTGGTTTGATCGAATGTGATGCCGGAAAGATTAACGTTCTAGGAAATGATATTGGGGAGTTAGAAATTTCGGAATTGAATGTAGTGCGCAAGAAAATAGGATTTCTCTTTCAGGGCGGTGCGCTTTATGACTCAATGACGGTCAAAGAAAATCTTGAATTTCCACTGCGCGGAGAGAAGCAACTTTCCAAAAGACAAATTGATGACTTAGTAATTGAAGAACTGGGTAACGTCGGACTTCCTGATGCCGCTAACAAAATGCCTTCAGAGTTATCGGGGGGAATGAGAAAGAGGATTGGACTGGCGAGGACTTTAATTTTGAAGCCGGAAATTATTCTTTACGATGAACCAACAACAGGTTTGGATCCGATAACATCTAAGGAAATCAGCAGACTCATTCTGGATATTCAGAAAAAATATACGACCACATCAATCATCATTACGCATGATGTAGAATGCGCGCGGCTTACAGCGAATCGTATTGTTGTAATACACGAAGGCGAGTTTATTGCTGAAGGAACATTTCAAGAGTTGAGCAAATCTACAAACGATTTTGTTCGCTCATTTTTCGAATAATTCAAATATCAATTGTTATGAAAACCAACACACGAAATAATGTACGCCTCGGAATATTTGTGTCTCTGAGTATTTTTCTGTTAATCACAGGAATTTATTTTATTGGAGCAAGGCAGCACTTGTTTGGCAGCACATTGCGTGTTCATGTAATCTTCAAGGATATCAGTGGACTTCAAGTAGGAAACAATGTGAGATCCTCGGGCATAAATGTTGGTATTGTAGAAAGTATTTTTCAGATTAGTGACAGCACCGTACAGGTGGAATTGTTAATTGCGTCGGAGTCAACAAAATTTATTAAGAATGACGCGATCGCGATGATCGGTTCGGACGGTTTGATGGGTAATAAAATTGTGATAATTTCTCCTGGAAGAGGAAGTGGAATTGCGATCAAGGAGAATGACTTTCTTGGGTCGGGCGTGCCGGTTAATCTTGATGATATTCTTCTTAACCTAAAAAAAACCAGCGAAAACTCTGCACGAATTTCAGATGATCTCGCAACAATTACGAACAATGTACGGGAAGGAAAAGGGACGATTGGAATGTTGTTGATGGATACAGTGTTTGCTGAAGATCTTGCATTGACGGTGGGAAGTATTAAAGAAGGAGCAGGAGGATTTAAGGAGAATATGGACAAAGCTGGAAATAGTTTTCTGTTGAAGCGTACGCTGCGGGATAAGAAGAAGGATAAGAAGTAGAGTGGTTTTGAATCGCTGAAGCGATTGTGTTGCTTGATAGGAATGCGG
>CAZBYM010000135.1:0-9204 GCA_964495745.1 uncultured Chryseobacterium sp.
CGGAATTGATCCAACAGTTCTCAAAGCGATTAATCCATATTACGGATACAAATTGTTGGTACAGCACCCCGGAGGATTTTGGCTACTCGGTGCAGTATTCTTATGTACAACCGGAGCCGAAGCATTGTACTCCGATCTTGGTCACTGCGGGAGAAAAAACATTCGCATCAGTTGGATATTTGTAAAAACAATGTTACTCCTGAATTATTTCGGTCAGTCAGCTTGGCTAATATCTCAAGAAGGACAAACACTTGGAGGTAGAAATCCATTTTACTCGCTTATGCCGGAATGGTTTCTTCCAGCGGGAATTGCTGTTGCAACCATCGCAACTATTGTAGCCAGTCAGGCGTTAATCACCGGATCGTTTACCTTGATCAACGAAGCAATCCGTCTGAATTTCTGGCCGAAAGTAAAAATCAAATACCCGACAGAACTTCGCGGACAATTGTACATTCCTTCAATCAACTGGATGCTCATGATTGGTTGTATTGCAGTTGTACTCTACTTCCGCGAGTCAGAAAAAATGGAAGCGGCGTATGGGTTGACAATCATTCTTGGAATGCTCATGTCATCACGACTGTTGACTTTCTTCATGCGGATCAAAAAATATCCGGCGCTATTCATCATTGGATTTGTCTTGGTATATCTTATTGTGGAGCTTTCATTCTTCGTTGCTCAAATGGATAAGTTCGCCCATGGCGGGTGGATTAGCTTGTTGATTGCATCGCTGTTGTTTCTTGCGATGTTCAGTTGGTATCAAGCGAGAAAGATTCGTAATCGCTATGTTGAATTCACAAAACTCAATGAGTATTTGCCATTGATGAAAGAATTGAGCAACGATGTTACTGTTCCAAAATATTCGACCCATCTCGTTTACCTCACCAGTGCGAACAATACAGATGAGATCGAAGCAAAAATCATGTATTCCATTTTTCAGAAGCAACCAAAACGCGCCGACATTTATTGGTTCGTTCACGTTGATGTAATGGACGAGCCATACAAGATGGAATACAAAGTCACCGAGATCATTAAGAACGATGTAATCCGTATTGATTTCCGTTTAGGTTTCCGTGTTGCACCGCGAATTAATCTCATGTTCCGTAATGTAGTTCAGGATCTCGTAGCCAATCACGAAGTTGATATTGTAAGTCGATACGAATCTTTGCAGCGCCAACAAGTCATTGGGGATTTCAGATTTATCGTGATTGAAAAACACATGTCGTATGACAACGAATTCCCTGTTCTCGACAAAATATTCCTTGATATTTATGGGGCTCTGAAACATTTCTCCATCTCAGAAGAAGCCGCATTTGGACTTGATACCAGCTCTGTCCTTGTCGAAAAAGTTCCAATCGTCATTGCTCCGCCTAAGGAAATGAAGATGAAGAGGATTGACTAATCTTCGAATTCCTCAAGGAGTTCGATGAAGCAGCAATAATTACACACTAAAATTTCCTGTACAAATCCCTCATCTCCTTTGGAAATGGCCATTTTTGCGCTATTTTTAGAATCCTCATCAATCAACACATTTTATGCCCGTTACATTCGGAATTCGTGTTGATGTTGTTGTTCGTTTAACGATTTACATTATTTGATTGTTTTATGGATTTGATCCAGATCAACCCGTTTCGCATTCTAGGATTGCCAATAACCGCAACCGAAAGAGAAATTGCGAAACAGATCAATACTCTTGCTACATATGCAGAAATGGGCAAGTCAAAGTCTTTTGACACCGACTGGTCATTATTCGCTGATGTAGCTAGAAGTCCGGAGCTCATAGAAAATGCAAAAAAACAAATTGAGCAAAGTGAAAATAAAATGCTCTGCTCACTCTTTTGGTTTTGGAAAAATAACGCAACAGATGAATTAGCGTTTGAGTTATTGAAAGAGGGCAAAGCTGAAAAAGCTATAGAAATCTGGGAGAAGGGGATTTTTTCCAATAAACAGATTGCGCACAAAGAACGAATTATACATGAAAACCTGATTCAATCATCTGAAGATTGGTCCGCTGAATCGGATGAAGATCACACCTTACAAAAACTGGGTGGAAATTATATTGTGGATCGTAAAAAAGGAACCAGTAGCTCAGTTCCCTGTGTAGAAGGCGCGCTCAACAATAAAATAAAAAATTGGAAGATTGAAGTTGATTCTACATGGATAGAAGGAGTCGATAACGTTGGGTATGGAATTGTTTTTGGGCGCGAAGAAAGTAATTATTTCACTTTTGAATTAGCAGCCGATGGAAATTATTCATTCAATAGATTTGTAGATTGGACATGCGAGAAGAAAATTTCCTGGACACCGCATGCAGCAATTCAGCCGAATGGAGAGAACCATATTGAGATTAAAAAAATAGAAGGACTACTCCATTTTTCAGTCAATGGAACGTTAGTCGACACGTTTGAAGCACTACCATTCTTCGGAGAATTATTTGGGTTTAAAGTCAGCAATAATCAAAAAGTAATTTTCCGGAATTTCAAATTTTCCGAAATGGTGCTGGATGATGGGTATGCGGTTGGCATTCCTGTATCGTATCAAAATCTGAGCAACATTAAAAATTTATCGACACTCTTCCTGGCCACTTCAATTACAAATGGAAGTTTCGACAGATCGCGTTTCGTGAAAGGCGTAGAGTTAGCCAGACATTTTTTCTCCAGTGAAAATGTGAACGAATATGCGCGCCTGATTTCAGGTGATAAATATGTTTATTCCTCAGAGAAAGCCTTGGCATATTACATCGGAGAATTAAACGAATCACTCAAACCTTTTCTGGATAAACCCAAAGGCATTAATCTCGGCGAATTCATCCAGTTGTTTTCCGGATTTCCAATAGAAGCGAAGCAATTTCTCGCGGGGCGTTACATGACAATTCCTACTCAGAACGTAGAAAAAGAAATTGAACACTGTGCTAACGCGCGAAAAAAAGACGCGGTGGTTGCAGTTAAAGAAGGTAAAGCATTGATTGAGAAAACCAGAAAAGATATTGAGTTTCTCAAGAAATGTTCAGGAGCTGAAGACGTACAATATCAAATCCTGGCCGATAAACTTTCTTCTGAGTTGGTGCAATGTGCGATTGATTATTTCAACAAAACAAAAAACGATGAAGATGGACTTCCTCTTTATCAATTCGCGCTCAATATTGCAGGATCAATAAGCGCGCGACGTAAGGCGCAGGAAAATCTCGACTCGTGTTTAGAATGGATGGAAAGTAAGCACTTGCGAAATTGTTGGTTCTGTGGCAAAATCCCTCCTGCACCAGCTTACCAGTATTCCAAAACTATTTACAAGGAAAATAGTCGCGGATTCCGTTCTGTTCAATATTCCTACGTTCCCGTTGAAATTCCAAGATGCGCCCCGTGTTCTAAAGTCCATTCTAAAGCCGGTGATAAACTAACCTATTCAATTATTGGACTTCTTATTCTTGGACTTGTTGTTGGCGCCTTGATCGACGGAAACTTTATTATTGGAGGAATTGTTGGATTGGTAGCTGGTATAATAATGGGCTATGCATTAAAAACGGCCGACTTGGCCAAATCAAATATCAAAGACACATCAAGCTCTACTATCAGCACTTATCCTGTAATCAGCAAAATGATTCGGGAAGGATGGCAGATGCATCAACCTTCCGCATAAATAATTCTACTTAATCCTCAATGAATAACTATCTCCTGCTTCTCATCCTCATTTGCCAGGCTCCAAGGCAAAATCTGTTGGCAAAAGATTCACTTGCTACCGTTTCTTATTTTCATCTTAAAGAAATACAAGCAAAGAATTCCAAACTATCTCCAGCCAATCTCAAAGACAGCTTGCAAGCTGAAATCAATACAATTGAAAAGCTTGAAGAGCAAATTGCAGTTTCGAAAAACAACATCAATCGCATTGCTGCATTATTGAAGTTGCCGGTGAATATTAACCCATCACCAACGAATTCAGCACAGATTACGGAACTGGAGAATACAACGAGTAGCATGAAAATATATGTGATAATAGGCTTTCTCGCCGTTGCTTTTATTGGTTACCGATTATTTTCAGCGAGCCAGAAAAATCTTCAAACTACTGCGCAACTACTCGACGCCAAGCTTTCGCAAACAAAACATGAAACGGACAGGTACATCTACGAATTAGAGAAAGAAGCGATTCGCATTGACAATCGACTCGTACAAGTATTGCACGAACAGCTTAGCATTATCAAGGAAGAGCGGAATCTCAAGATTTCAGCAAATCCTCTGGTAGAATATACACTCGCACCCGATCACCGACTACCAATCAAAGTTGGAGAAGAAATCCATCGCATGAGAAAGCGAATAGAAAACATGGATAAGGAAACCAAAGGACTTAGTGCATTAGTCAACTCAATTAACCGATTGGGCGAAGAACTTACGGGAAGTGGTTATGAAATGGAAGATCTTATTGGAAAAAAATACATGAATGGAATGAAAATGGAAGCGCGATTTGTAGAAAACGCAGACATTCCACCAGGTGAAGAGCGGATAACTGAGGTTCTTCGCCCGGAAATAAAATATAAAGGAGAAGTAATTCAGGTTGCTAAAGTTGAAGTT
Source organism: uncultured Chryseobacterium sp. (assembly GCA_964495745.1). Classification (GTDB taxonomy): domain Bacteria; phylum Bacteroidota; class Bacteroidia; order Palsa-965; family Palsa-965. The sequence continues at coordinate 4,560 of CAZBYM010000135.1, forward strand.
GGAAAATCATACTGATAAATTAGTTGAGAGATGAATAGAGTAAAAATTGATTATGGCATTGACTTAGGAACTACAAATTCTGCAATTGCCAAAATGGACAATGGTGAAGCGAAAATTGTGAAAAGCGACACACAAAAAGACACCATGCCGTCTTGTGTTCACTTCCGAAAGAACACCATTCTCGTTGGTGATACCGCCTATTCCAGAATAAGTGATGAACACTTACAAGCATTCGGTGACTTTTCAAAAACAGGGAATACCGGTCATAAATTCAATACGTTCATCGAGTTCAAGCGAACGATGGGAACGGATAAAACCTATAAAAGCAACAGTGCAGAGAAAGATCTGACCTCTGAAGAACTTTCATCGGAAGTATTGATTGCTTTGAAAAATTTTGTGCGCGACGAAGACATTTCGTCCGTTGTAATCACAGTTCCTGCACGTTTCCGTAATAACCAGATTGACGCGACTCAAAAAGCGGCACAACTTGCAGGATTCAAGTATTGCGAACTACTCATGGAACCAATTGCTGCATCCATTGCATATGGAGTAAGTTCAAAAAGAATTGATGGATATTGGCTCGTTTTTGATTTCGGTGGCGGAACATTTGACGCAGCTCTTATGAAAGTTGAAGAAGGAATCATGAAAGTTGTGGACACAGATGGCGACAATCCCCTTGGTGGGAAAGATTTGGACTACGCCATCGTCGATCACATTATCATCCCCTATCTATCAGCAAATTTCAAAGTCGACAAAATTCTTGCCAGTGAATATGGCAAATCGGAATTGAGAGAAGCACTAAAATCAATTGCTGAAGAAGCAAAAATTTCAATTTCTCCACCGTCAAAGTCGGCTACAGACATTTGCACCTACAAGCCATTAGGAGAAGATGACGATGGCAATGAAATGGAAATTGACATGAAAATGTCGCTGCAGCAGTACGAAGAAGCTGTTGCTCCAATTTTCCAACGGGCAATTGATATTTCCAAAAAACTGGTGGAGAAAAACAATCTGAAAACTTCAGACCTCGAAATGGTTCTACTTGTTGGTGGGCCAACCTTGTCGCAAACAATGCGAAGAATGTTGAAAGAAGAATTACAGACTGAAATTGATACAAGCATCGATCCAATGACTTCCGTTGCCGTTGGTGCGTGTCTCTTCGCGTCTTCAAAAAATATTCCGGCACATATTCAGGAAAGAGACAAGAACAAAATTCAATTGATTCTTCGCTATCCGGAAAATACAGTAGAAACCGAAGAAGATATCGGAATCAAAATTGACAGGACTCAGACCCTAGGAAAAATACCAACTCAAATTTTTGTTGAACTCTCGAGAAAAGATAAAGGCTGGTCAACAGGAAAAGTATTGATTCAAGATGACGCCGAAATTATTCCGTTGTTGTTGACCGCAGGGAAGTCAAATGGTTTCGACATTTCCCTATTTGACGAGAAGGGCAATTTGTTTCCATGTGAACCATCATCAATTTCAATTATCCAAGGTTTTCAGGAACCGCCTGCAACACTTCCATTCGATTTATGCATTGAAGCTTTTTCAGGTGATGCCGATAAGAAAATGATGGCTGAGTTACAAGGGCTAGGAAAAAATCAAAGTTTACCCGCGAAAGGCAAAGGAAGTTTCAAAACTCAAAAAGACATTCGTCCGGGAAATCCTGACGACAAAATAAAAATCCCCATTTACGAAGGAGATCGAAATACACGAGCAGTTTACAACAAGTTTGTAAGAATCGTAGTAATCACAGGCGAAGATTTGCCCAAGTTCTTACCCAAAGGTTCAGAAATTGAAATTTCGATTGAGGTCAACAAATCACGTGGAATTTCACTGAAAGCTTACTTCCCGGATATTGACGAAACAATTGAAAAAGATTGGGGTGATGCACCCAAAGATTCCGAAGAAAATGCGGACCAGCTGGAGCTTGAAATCAAAGAGGCGATGGCAACTTTGAACAAATTGGAATCAGAGTCTGCAACTTTTGATTTGTCGGCTGCGCAAAAAATTAAAGATGAACTGGCCGAACTTTCAGAATTGCTCGCCAATGGAAGAACAGATTTCAATACCAAAACGAAAGTAAAAGATCGTTTGTGCGGAGTTTTGAAAGAACTCGATAGTCTTGAAGAAGTTAGTCTTTTTCCAAAAGTCGAAGAAGAATTAAATAAAGCACTTGACGAATTGCGCAACAATCAGGAACGATACGGAACTACGCAAACCAGTCCTGCTGTCGATCAACTTGAGAAAATTGCAGCATCAGTGATCAAAGAAATGAATGTAATTGCAGCCAAACAATTGATCACTCAAATTCTTCAATTCAATTGGGCATTGATCGATCAAGGCGCGGGAGTAGCATTGGATATCAGCTATATTAAACAGTATGATGATCAATTTGCGAGTTACAACTGGAAAAATCCCGGGCAAGCGAGAGAATTAATTAACCGTGCGAAAGAAATAATTGCACAGAATCCAACTCGAGGAAGGCTGCGTCCGATAATACAAGATCTTTGGCAATTGATTCCGGATAAGGAAAAAGCTGCCGCTCCAAGTGGAGGAGCCAACGATGATGAATATCTTGCACGATAGTTGCGCTAGCGAAAAAGTAGAGAGAAATGAGTACGCCAAAAACAGGAGACCTCAAGAAGGGTGATATTATCAATGAAACCTATGAAGTTCTGTTCTTCATTGGGCAAGGCGCGTTTGGTGAAGTTTATCGCGTTAAACACAAATATCTTGGAACACAGGTTCTCAAAATTTTTAAAGAGGATTACGTTTCAAAGACAGATCTTGAAGTTGTAACAGCCGAAGCAAAAATCTTATCGAAACTCACGCATCCCAATATTGTCAGGGTTTTTGAAACCAATTCATTTCAAAAAGATGGAAAGAAAATTTTCTTCATCTCCATGGGATTTGTTTCAGGGGAAAATATTACCGAATTGCTCGCGCGAAAAATAAAACTACCGGCAGCACAAGCAATAGGTTTTGGAATTGATCTCTTGAATGGTTTGAAATATGTTCAGGAACAAAACAAACCGATTGTCCACAGAGATATAAATACAGACAATATCCTGTTGTCGTATGAAAATGCGAAACCCATTGCTTTACTTTCCGATTTCGGGTTAGCACAATCTGTAGATCAGTTATCCAAACTTCCAGGCGCAGCAGGACGTTACATGTACTTCGCACCGGAATGTTATCTCGGAACATATTTACCTACAAGTGATGTTTTTGCAGCAGGCGTTGTGTTTTATAAGATGTTGACAGGAATGCATCCGTGGGAATATGAATTTACATCCGATGAGCCGGAGAAAATTGCAAACATGGTGATTGCAGCACGAAAAAAAATACCACAGAAACCTTCGGTACATAATCCGGAAGTTTCAGATGCAGTTGACCGAGCCGTGATGAAAGCAATTTCTTTAAATCTCGAAGAACGATACAAAACGGCCAGCCAGTTTCTCGCAGATATTAAAGGCCTCGCACAAGAAGATGACTGGAATGATGAATCGAATGTAGGGAAATCAAATTCTATCCAATTCCCTAATCTTGCGAACTTTCAACACATTCCATCTAACCGCCCGACACCTCCAAAATCTTCAGCCCAGACTACCACCTTTAAAGTAAAAAACAAGGGGCGCGGTTTTGATCTTGTTGCGGGAATGAATTCGTTAAAAGAATCACTTTATCACGATATCATACTTCCACTTAGTGATAAGAAATTGTATGATCAATACAAAGTTTCGGTGCCCAACGGAATGATGTTGTATGGTCCTCCCGGTTGTGGAAAAACGTTTATCGCGCAAAAGTTTGCCGAAGAAATCGGGTACAATTATGTAGAAATAAAACCATCTGATTTAGCGAGCATCTACGTTCACGGTACTCAGGAAAAAATTGGAAATCTTTTTCGTGAAGCGAAACAAAAAGCGCCAACAATTATTTTCATTGACGAAGTTGATGCAATCCTTCCGAATCGAGAAGGGAATCTTGATCACAGTTACTCATCAGAAGTCAATGAATTCCTTGCACAGATGACCGAATGCAATCAACACGGAATTTTTATTATCTGCGCAACTAATCGTCCTGAGAAAATAGATACGGCCATACTTCGTACCGGACGAATGGAAAAAGTAATTTACCTTCCGCCGCCCGATTTTGAAGCGCGTCGGGAAATGTTCCGGCTGCATTTGTCTGATCGACCTATCGATAAGGATATCGATTTCGACAAACTTTCACATCTTACGAATCTATATGTTTCAAGCGATGTGAAATTCCTTGTCAACGAAGCTTCTCGAAACGCGTTGAAAGAACGGAGTAAAATATCCCAGAAATATCTTGAAATGGTAATTGCGGCAAATCCACCTTCGATTTCCGAGAAACAACTCAAGAGATATGAAGCATTTCGTAACAATCGAAATTTTACTTGAGGCGGCGCGTAAATTGAACATTGCCCAATCCTGACCCGACTTCGGCGTTCACACATCCTCTCAAAATTCAATGAGTATTTACCGATGATGAAAGAATTGAGGAACGCTTCTCGTAAAAAACACTCTCGCCCGGACGAAACATACGTTCTCCTCCAAGATTATTTCTAGCGAAATTCCGAAAAGTGATGTTCGTCACTCCGAAAACTATGTGCACG
>CAZBYM010000136.1:0-9200 GCA_964495745.1 uncultured Chryseobacterium sp.
CAAAGCGATTAAGAGAAGAATTCCGATAATAGCCAGAACTACTAATAGTTCGGTAAGCGTGAATCCATGCAGTCGTTTATTTACAACTTTTTTCATTTCGACAATCTTCCTTGAATATGCAATAAACCAAAATCTACATTAGAAGTGCAAAACCACTTTGCTAGCGCGTCATTCCACATTGTGGACGTCGCGGCGATTATAGGCAGCAAACTCATCAAGACCATTCAGGAACTTAGCTTTGCGCCGTATGGAAACCGGAATTTCCGTGCCATCGTTCATTAGTATGATTCCTCCCCTGGTTCCGGAAAAGCGACGTATCTCCATGTAATTTACGATGTGAGAGCGATGAACTTTGCAAAATAGATTTGGGTTCAACTTGTTTTCCAATTGTTTCATATTCTTGCTGCAGAGTAGTGGTAATTCATTCTTAGTCCAAACATGACAATAAGATCTATCCGCTTCTATTCTAATTATGTTCTCGAACAGTATTATTGTCCTTTTGCCATTTTCTTTAACAACCAGAAATTCCTTTCGTGCTGGTTTAGGTGGCAACACATTTACTTCAAGTTGATTTATTTGTTTGCTCTGCGGTTTGTTATTAGTTGAACAGATCTTCGTTTTTTCCAGTTCAATAAGTGGTTGTTCCATTACGGTTGGGTTTGTTTGTGTGTGGTAGAATTCGTTATTGATTTACTAGCGTTGTTTTTATGATGAATTCGACTTGTGTCAAAAAAAATCCCCCCTTCGGAAAACACGAATCCTCGTACCACATTACTGCAGCAAGAAGGGTCCGTGTTTTCCGAAGGGGGGACTTCGGTTAACACTATCAAGAAAATACTCTATCTGTTATGTTTGGCTGTGACGCGTATGTACTATACCGTCTTCACCTTATGCAGCGTTTGTGTTTAGAAAATGTTCGCGACTAATGTATTGTGAGAACCTTCCCAAGTCAAGCATTACTTTATCAGTGCGCTCAACGAGTTTGCGAGCGCGCTTTTGGTGCTCAAAAAGTGGTAATTGGCTAGAAATATTGATATTTTGAATCAATCTAAATTGTGGCGTTACACTTCTGCAATTGGTTTGAGCGCGTTGGGAAAGTGGAAATTCTTCAGGTTCTGAAGGCACTTATATTTATCACAATTCTCAAAACCACTAACGTGCGTAATCGATTATTATTCTCCTTTGCATTTTTCTTGTGCGCGATAGCTCATGCGCGAGTAAACTTTCATAAACTCGCTACGCAGACTATTTGCATTAATCATCCTGATTCAATTGTCAAAACAACTGTATTATATTCTTCTGGGAAATTGCGACCTAAAGTAGGTTCGACTTACCACTGGTATGGCAATAGTGAAATTCACTCTACTGACGGTGGTTTCTCAGGAAAGTTGCTCCACGGAACTTACAGTTCATATGATGCAAATCATAATCTAAAGGCACAGGGAAAATTTGACCACGGACTTAAAACGGGCAAATGGATATACTGGTATCCATCAGGGAAAATACATGAGATTATTTATTTCTCACACGGACGAGCACATGGTGAATATGAAATTTACACTTCTTCCGGAAAAATTCAAACGCGAACATATTTTCGAAAAGGCTTGAGACATGGGAAAACTACATTCTTTCGTGAAGGGAAAACTGATTCAATTGTGTGTTATAAGAGAGGGATAATTGTTTCTAAAAAGGAATGTGAAGATTCGATCATGCCGCGAGGATCAATCATGAAGAAACGAAGGGACACGGCCGATCAGCGAAAATCTGATTCAATGAAGGGATCGAAAATTAATCGTGAACGAAAAAAGAGAAAGGATAGTGTTGAAGAGAGGGAGCCTGATCAATCCGGAAAGAAACCAAAGCGAAAACTAAAGAATATTTTTCGGAGTAACAAAAAGTCAACTTCGTAATAATCGAACGTAGAAAGAGATATCCATTTAGCAAAGTCGCTTCTCAGTGTGCGGAATTGATTTTTATGATCAGCAACTTCAAATGATTACAATGAAATTGAACGGTGGTACGCTATTTTACACGCTCGCAATAAGTATAGTTATTGCTATGCTCACCTGTTCAATTCTTCTTGCCGAGCATTTCACAAGACTTTCACTTATTAGAGACATTATCACCGAAGAAGTCATCCGCAATGCAGAATCAGGAATCGCACTTGCTTGTATTGCTGAGGATGGCGAATATTCGCAGGGGAAAGAGGTCGACCTCTTTGGTCGTGAGAAAGATTCTGTTTTCGTGAAGCGAAAACCCTGGGGGGCATTTGATCTATGCATCTCATATGCGCATACACGTAAAGTGAGTTTTGAAAGAGTCGCTTTGATTGGATGTATGGAAGAACCAGAACAAGCTTTTGCTCTCTGGCTTGCAGATATGGATCGCCCGTTATCAATTACAGGTTCAACCGAATTGCGAGGAAAATGTTTTCTGCCGAAATCAGGCGTTGAGCGTGCATACATCGAGGGCAATAGCTATCAAGGAAAACGGCTTGTATTTGGTGAAACGGAAAACTCTTCACGAATTCTTCATCCGTACAACGAAAAACGTGTGAAACAGATTGAGGAGCTTTATCATCGCGTTCCTTCAGAAAATGATTCGATCGTCGCCTGGAGTGACTTGCAATTATTGGATTCAAGCACTTGTTCATTTAAGGGAAAGACACTTATTGTTTCAGAAACACAACCAATCCGAATCACGAATCAAATTATCACAGGACAGATTTGTATTGTTTCTTCTGTTTCAATTTTTGTTAGCAGTGCTTCTAACTTGGAGAGTGTCATCCTTGTAGCACCGCGTATAGAAATTGAAGCGAAGACCCAAGGACAGTTTCAAGCCTTCGCGAGCGACTCTTTAATCGTTGGAAAAAGTGTGAAACTTTATTACCCAACCATACTTGCTCTTTGTGCTGGAAAATTGGCTCCTGATTTTGCAGGAATGGTTATTCGGGAAGGAGCAAAAATTATGGGAGATGTTTTTGCTTCAACATCAGGAGATGATTTTCAAAAACATGTTACAATTTCAATAGAGAAGAATGCTGTGGTGTATGGGTCTGTATATAGCACCGAGCTTGTTGATCTCAAGGCAACCGTGATTGGAAGTGTCACCTGTGCGAAATTTGTACTTAAGACAAATTCTGCAGTGTATGAAAATCATCTCATGAACGCAGTTATTGATCGCACGAAGCGAAATGAAGCTTACGTGGGTTCACTTCTGTCAAATTCTGAATCCGGAATCAAATCGGTTGTGCAATGGTTGGAGTAATTCAAATTGTTGCACGCAAAAGAGTGCGCGGATACGTCCTTCTCGAATCCATGTTCTCAATGGTAGTAATTATGATTTGCTTTGGAATTGCAATGATGATTTTTAGTACGATCACAACAAATTCGGCATCCAACTTAAAAACAAACGCGAGAATTCGTTTGCATACAGAAGCGGAGAAATGCAAGTCAACTCATTTGTTTCTTGACGAAGACATTGCGTGTGAAGCATATATCGTTGAACGTCGGATAATACCCTGCAATGAAAATGAACATGTTTCGATACTTGAACTGCGAGCTGTAACGCCGGAAGGAAAAACATTAGCTGAACATTATGAGATCATTCCGCATTGACACGCGCTTAAGGGGCTTCACCTTGCTGGAGTTGTTAGTGGGCATGATTGCGAGCAGCATCGTTATCGCTGCTGTATTTTCAGCGTATCACATCATTACAAAGCAAACTTATTCTTATCAGGAGAAAAGTAACGCAGTGAAAGAACTGTCATTGTTTCACAGCAGGTTAATAGTGGATTTCAATGAAGCGAAAGTTGTGAACGTGAAATCTGACAACGTTGTAGTTCTGATTTGTTTACATGAAGAACAAACCAAGCGTTATGAATTTCACGATAATTATTCGCTACGTATTCAAGCCGGGCATGTTGATACTTTCGCCGTTTCAATAAATTCCTGCAAAGGATTTTTAAAAACTGAAGTAGTAAGAGATCCGGAAGTGAGCGTTGATGAATTGCGCTTGAAGTTGGGAGAAAATCAGCAGGAAATAATATTACGAAGAACAACGGATGCCAAATCCATCTTGATTCAAGAGCACGACGCGTGGATTGAATAAGTGAGATGATTTTGCACGGTTATCATAATGCCCAATTCTGAGTCATGATTGACATTAGTACTATTCAGAAACAACGCCCAACGCCAACTATCAAGTCGGGTGGACTCTTTGAATTCTTCAATCGGGACATTAAGATATTTTCCGCTGGCATGAACGATCGTAAGAAAGAACGATTCTACAGCGAACTTCATGTCCTGCTTACTGCTGGCGTAGATATACGAACAGCTTTCGAACTATTAGAAAGTGAAGCGGAGAAGAAAGAAGAGAAACTGCTTTACGGTTCAATACTCACATCTATTGTTAGTGGAGCTACTCTGCCAGATGCTGTCGAGAAGACCGGCAAATTTTCCACTTACGAATTCTTCAGTTTGCGCATAGGGGAGGAGAGTGGCCGCATGAGTGCCGTACTGGAGGATCTTGGTCATTACTTTTCGAAGAAGATCAAACAAAAACGTAAAGTCACGAGTGCACTTTCTTATCCAGTGATTGTCATTGCAATTGCATTTCTTGCTGTTGGATTCATGTTGCGATTCGTTGTTCCGATGTTCGCAGATATGCTCGCAAGATTCGGAACTGAACTCCCCGCAATTACGAAATGGATTATTGCTGCTTCGAATGCAATGGGGAAATACGGTCCTTGGATTTTGTTGCTCATTATTTCACTTGTGATTTTCACCTGGAGTCAACGCAAACAGGATTGGTTCCGGAAAATTTCATCTGGTTTTGTTTTTCGAATTCCTTACGTTGGTAAAATCACGCAGAAAGTGTACATCGAACGCTTCGCACATTCCATGCATTTGCTGCTTGCATCAAAGACGAATCTGATTGGCGCGCTCGAGCTGGTGCAGAAGATGGTTGGATATTATCCGATTGAAAAATCACTGGACAAAATTCGTAAGGACATTCTTGCTGGAGCATCGTTGCATGAGAGTCTTGCCAAATTTTCGGTTTATCCAAAGCGCATGGTTTCGCTCATACGAGTTGCTGAAGAAGTGAATCAGCTTGATATGATGTTCGAAAAACTATCTTCTCAGCTTTCCGACGAAATTGAACATGAGACTTCCGTGCTTGGCAGCGTGATTGAACCGATTATGATCATGTTTCTTGGAGTAATGGTTGCCGTGATCCTGGTGGCGATGTACTTGCCGATGTTTAAGTTGGGGACGGCGTTTGGATGAGAGTAGTGCGTTGCACTAACAAGTTTCAGATTGGCTTAGCCGCAATTATCAAGTTAAATAATTCCTCTACTCTTAACTACTAACTCCACTACATCATCGTTCGCTCCGTTGGGAATGATCAGGAGCGCAACTATGGTTCATCAAATAATCTTTGCTCCCGCTGTACACTTCAAGCTTTTGCGCGCGTGTTTTAATAGAAGCATCGTTTCATTTTTGTTTCAACACTGCATTGGAATCCGCAAAAGGCTTTTCGTTGCCATCGGGGCTAAACAAATTCCTTTTGCTCCTTAAAATACCTTATCGTCAAAGAACGAAAGCTGTATTCAATTCAGACCCATGCTTTAAGTTTTTCACCATTTGAGCAAGAAATGTTCAAAAATTATAATCTTCAGAAAATCAGTCCGCAGCCAGTTTTCAACTTGACGCTTTGAATACACGATTCGTACCTTCATACCAAAACGGATGGCTTACACCATCCGCTAGTTAATAGTTACACCACCCAACTTTTTAATATCCTCCTTCCAACTCATATCATCAGAAAGATATTTCTTCCATATCGGATTATCACGTGGTATAGTGTGCATTTTTTTTCTAAGCTCAATTTCATTTTGATTTGTTACTTGGTACTTACTCTCCCAACTGAAATCCCCATCAAAAACCCCTCGGAACTGATTTGATAAATATGCTACGTACTCTTGCATTTGCAACTTTTCACGAACACCTGAATCCGCATCCGCATACATATTGATTTTTTCTCCGAGTACGCTATACACCATAAATCCTAGAGCATATTTAGGACTGAAATATTCATTGGCGGAAACATCAACATACACATCCAGGTATTCCTTTACAAAACGGAGGTAACAATAGCCGTTACTGAACACACATGTATTTTCAGTTGCTTCTGTCAAGCTCATTCGGGTTTGTTCAAAGAGCTTCCCCGCTTCTTGGTTTACAAAGTCTGTCAATCCTTTCATTGCTGCGGTGCTATAGCTTCACCATTGGCAAAGGTATAACCTTTTTGTTCAAGGTATTGAATTTCCATTCCAAAAAAGGTGCGTTCCCCATCGATCCCATTTCTATATAAATTAGCTGGGTCAAGAGGATCTGAGAGGATTCTGATATTATCGCCTCGCGCTATAGCATCATCGAGCCAAGGTTTATTGAATGTTTCCCAAAAAGCCTTACCTCCGTTAGGTTGCGCCACAATTTCGTCAAAGTTGCGAACAGACAGGACGTTTAATCCTCCATTATTTTGTCCCTGAGTAAAAGTACCTGTTGCACGCACAAAACTAATATCAGAGCTTCTTCCTATAACAGTGGTAGTTTTATATGCTGTAGTAATGATCCTGTTCCCACCATAAAAATTAGCATTCTTAGCAACAAATTCAAATCCACCCTCGAATAAATTTGCTACAGCTTTTCCTGAACCGTTGAAAAATCGGTTCACCAATTTACCAAGTTCATCACCTGGTCCCGGAGTTTGTATTTCCGGACCTTCATTAAAAACATTTGCAACAAATCCAACTGCTTCAACCGCTGTTTGTTGCCCTTGTGGAGTAGACATGTAACTTACCGTCGCGGTTCCAGCAGCAACTACTATTGGATATGCATACACTGCAACAATTACCGCACCTGCCATAGCTGCTCCAGCTGCAAATGCAGTAGCGCGAGCGGTGCAAAATGAATTGTAGTATACGTTGTTAAGGAGCGTTCCTCCCGAACCATCTTCCTGAGACCACTGATGCATAAGTTGAACGTTAGGATCATAAACATCCAAGTCCGCGGAGCCTTCAGCCCCATCTAAGTCAATGCAACGAATAGGATTATTTGAAGCGAATTGATAAGGAGTTAACATTGGATAACTTCCTGTCAACGGATCCACACTCAAAAACTTCCCAAGGCTCGGATTGTAAATTCTAAAACCGTAATCCTGCGTGCCACTTGCAGTGCCAACAGTTTCCGGATCATTCTCCTTGCCGTTGAAACCGTAGGAAAAGCAAAGTGTTGCTTAGAAAATTTGCGAGTACTATTCAACGAAAAAATGCGAAGAAAATTATTTCGCGGTGTGAGATTGGAAATTCTGTGCTGAAAATTAATTGGAAAAGTTGGGCAGATCGCGACGCTTAATCTTGCGATTTTGAAAATATATTACTCAGATATTCTAAAATATCGAAGTAAAAAAAGTTGACACTATCTTAGAAATGTCAACTCACACATTATGAAAAAAATAATTGTACCATCTAAATAGCCGGTCCGAATGCATGCTCTTCCTTTATTTTTGGATTTGCATCCAATAGCATTTTCTTAATTTTTGGCCCTTGAAACCTGTGTAATGGCAATCCAATTTTCTTTGTTTTACCTTGATAATGATATTTCACAATAATCATCGGCGGAGTTGTCAAGACGCTTGGATTTATTCTAAAACTTATCACATCTTCATATTGAATTTTCCCTTTTGAGAACAAAAATGGCCGTACTATTTCAAAGCAAGACAGATGAAATGTGGCAATCTGAATTGAGGAAAGACTCCCAATTAATATTAGCACACCAATCGGCCAAATATAATTTGCATTTGGGGAAGCAAAAAATAATACTGTTACAATAGTAGCCACTATGATTACTATGTAATACAACGGTCTAGTTGTTATTGAATCCTGTCCTGACATAAGTGTAGTTCACACAAATATACCGTATGTTTTTATTCTAATCTGCGACGCCACGCGTCGCCAAACTTGAACTATTATTCTGATGAACCATTCAGTTGTTCGGATGCGTCTTGAGAAGGCGCTGGCACAACTATTCCACCATTTGGTCCAACTGCATCATAAGTTCCTGTGGTCGCTTCATAAGTATCGAAAAATGCGTTAAGCATTAGCGTCATTTCCGCAGCATTCATATTCTTCATGTACGATTCTGTATCAATACCCAATTCGGCAGAACGCTTGGCTGCGTATTCGACGCTAAATAATGAAAAACTTTCGACCAGAGCTACACCCAGACTTGTTGCACTCAACATTGTCTTGTAGAGCTCCATATTATCCGGAGAAATTCCCGTCAATTGAGTCGCAAATGTTGGCTGACCATCAACTCCAGGTTCATAGAACATCGCACTCATATCATCAGCTGAAGATGCCGTGTTAGCAATTGCCAAGGACCAAGCCCAAACACCACCTTCAACGAACAATAAACTGCCACCTGATAGTATTACACCCCATGTTCCAAACAAGACTTTCATCCCTTGCTCTTGCGGAACTGAAACCACACCAGGGTCACCCCAGTCAGATCCTTCCATCGTACCCAAAATACTCCAGTTAGGGTATCTGGTCGGTGCGGCAGCAATCGTAGGTGTTGGGGAATATGTGTTACTTACGCTTCCTGCATTGGTATTCGCTGGTTCTTGTATTTGTAAGGTGACGTTCGAAATAGTTGGCGACCAATTATACGTTGCTGGTTGGGAGCCAGGGTCAAGCTTTGGCTTCTTTTGACTAAGCCGAGTATAGGAAGTGCACGCTTGCATTTCTAAGCCATCCAAATCTATTGCCATTATTGGAGTATTGCTTGCAAACTGATAAGGCGTTAACATTGGGTAGTATAGTGTCAGCGGATCAACAGAAAGAAATTTTCCAAGCGATGCATTGTAAATTCTAAACCCGTAGTCATACGTGTTCGTCTCTCCATCTTTCTCCTTGCCGTTGAAGCTGTACCTATAGTCATTTGACGCAAAAGTGCGTGTTGGCATTGGCGCACCAAAGGCGTAATAATCTGTTGCACTGATCACATCCGCGAGATAATAGGACACGGAAGTGGCGTATTGGGTAGTCGCAATTCCTTGTTTTTTGTCGGTCACGACACTATACACGTTCCCCAGGTGGTTACTCAGTTCGTACTGTTTTCGCGTCATCCAACGCA
>CAZBYM010000137.1:0-9106 GCA_964495745.1 uncultured Chryseobacterium sp.
TTCGTAATTCTTTGTTCAACTCTTAGAGAATGGATTAATGTTCATTTGTGTTTCGTTTTCCTCGGCTCCGGTCGGTCTGACAAGTCTTCGATCGGAGTTGTCTTGTCAGACCGATCGGAGCCGAGGGATGATCTGAACAGGGCTGAGTCTTCGGCTCTATTTTTTTTCATCAATCCAAAAAGCTGAAGATGCAATTCTGTCAGCCAATAATCTTCCTGCGGTAGACAATATATACGTTTTCCCTGATTTCTCCACAGCATGCTGCAAAATCCATGCCTGCATTTCCTTTTCAAAGTGGTCTGAGAAATCAGATCCGAACAATTCTGAAATCGCTTCTGTATTTACGCCCCATTTTGCGCGAAGTCCAAGCATTACCCTTTCATTATATTGTTCTGATTTAGAAAGCAGCTCTTCCTCACAAGCTCGCTCACCGGCGAAAATGTGTTTCATGTATATTGTATTATTCGACACATTCCACCTTCGTGTATTTCCTTCAAAACTATGCGCCGAAGGACCAACACCAAGATATGCTTCTCCTTTCCAGTAACTGCTATTGTGCACGGCGATGAATCCCTCCTTCGCGAAATTTGAAATCTCGTAATGCTCAAATCCTGCTTTTGCAGTTTCTTCTACGAGAATTTGAAAATGATCAGAAGCCATTTGCTCATTGGCAGGATTAATTTTTCCAGTGCTGACAAATTGCGCCAAAGCAGTTTTTGGTTCAACTGTCAAACAGTAAGAAGACAAATGAGGGACATCCATTTCAATCAACTTATGAAGATTTTCTCTCCAGTCATTGAGTGATTGATCAGGCAAACCGTAAATGAGATCCGCCGTAATATTCGTGATACCTGCATCTTGTGCGCCTTTGACGCAACGCTCTGCTTCATCTGCATTGTGAACGCGGTTCATCAGTTTTAAGTCGGCATCACGAAACGATTGAATGCCGATGCTCAAGCGATTTATCGGTGAGGATTTCAATTCTTTGATTTTCGCAGTAGTGAGATCATCGGGATTTGCCTCCAATGTTATTTCCGCATTCTTGCTTATGTCGAAGTGAGCGGAAATGGTGTCGAATAAAAACCCAAGCTCTTTGCCGGAAAGTAAACTTGGCGTTCCTCCGCCGAAATAAATTGTCTCAAGAGGAATATTCGGCAACTCACTTTTTCGCATTCCGATTTCTTTTGCAATGGCCTGTACCATGTCTTCTTTGTTCTTCATTGAAGTAGAAAAATGGAAGTCGCAGTAATGACAAGCTTGTTTGCAAAAGGGAATATGAATATAGAGGTGGGACACTGGAGTGATATTAAAAATTCTACTAATGATCTAGAATTGAATCCCACAAATTAATACATCATCTGTTTGTTCAAGATCGCCTTTCCAGGAATTGAATTCGTGCTGAAGCTTGTCAGATATCAATGAGCATGGACTTTGTGAATTCACGAGTAAAAGCTGATGCAGGTTTTTGTACTTATATTTTTTACCATGCGGCCCGCCAAATTGATCTGGAAAACCGTCCGTGTATGTTATCAGCAAATCTCCGGACAAAAGATGCAAGGGAAACTCAGTAAAGTTTTTTGTTGTGACAAGTGATTTTCCCACTGGCATTTTGTCTCCCGGCAATTGAATAATTTCATTATTGCGGATAATAACAGGAGCGTTGTTTGCGCCAGCGTAAATTGATTTGGAGTGGTCGGCCAGGTCAATGCGAATCAGAACTCCATCCATTCCATCTTGTGAACTTTCATCCTGAAAACTTTCAACTAAACGATTCCGAACAAAGTCAAAAATTTCTGCAGGCCCGGCAAGGTGTTTTTCATTCACCGCTTCTTTGATGAAGGACATGTTCAGTAAACTCACAAAAGCACCCGGAACTCCATGACCCGTACTGTCGCAAACCGCAACATAAAGATGAGTCTTGGTTGTCATTGTCCAGAAAAAATCTCCGCTCACAATATCTTTCGCCTGAAAGAAGACAAATGCATCTTTCAATTTTTCCAACACAGTTGCTGTCTGCGGCATTAATGCTTTTTGCAGATGACTTGCGTAACTTATAGAGTCAGTGATACTTTTGTTTTTTTCGTCAACAAGAATTTTTTGACTGGTAATAATTTCGTGAGATTTTTTCTTAGCACGATAACTGCGTAAAGCAACAATCAAAAGAATGCTGATCAGTGCTAGTGCTCCGAAAGTATAATAGTTCACTGTCCTTTGGTGTTTGGCGGCTTCAGTTGCCAGTAATGTTTTCTTTTCCTGCTCAGCTTTTAGATCGGTGGTTTTTCGCTCATACTCCGCCCGTAATTTTTCCTTAATGACGGCGTTATTTTTTTCGACGTTGTTTACGCTATCACTCATTTCGAAATAGAGAATGTGCATTGCCAAAGCCTCTTTCATATTGCCATTCATTTCATAAACCCGAAATAAGAGAGAGGATGAATTGCTGATGTTTCGTGGGAACCCAAGCTCTTTGCTGAGAGCTAACGATAACTCCCCGTAGTACCTGGCGCTGTCAATTTGATTGTTTCTCAAAGCGATTTCGCCGATGTAATAGTAGCAATCTGCTTGACCTTGTTTGCCATTATTCGCCAATAAAATCTCAAGCGCTTGGCGGAAGCAGTCCAACGCCGGAGTAAGTTGTTTTTGTTCAAAATAAAGTTGGCCAATATTAATAAGCGAACGTGCTCTTCCTGCAGGCATAGACGCTTTGTCTGACAAGCTCATAGCAGAGTAGTAACAGTTTAACGCTTGTTCATATTTATGCTGAGAAAAGAAAACTCTGCCTATTCCATTCTGACAGTGCGCAAGTCCAATCAAGTCGTCAGATGGCAAGGCGCGTTTGGCTGATCCATAATATTCAAGTGCCAGATCTGCTTCGCCTGCTTCTGAATATAAATTACCAAGATTGAGATAAGAACTGCCAATTGTTGACGAATCTCCACTGGCTTGTTGTGCTTCTATGCATTGTTCATAGAGATGGACAGCTCTCACAATATCACCTTGCTTCTGAACTACAAACGCAGTGTTATTGAGCAAAGGAGCGTACCATAAATAATAGTTTGCATCGCGTCGATCTGCAGGAATGCACTGAGCAATAGAATCACCCTGCTCGAAAAAGTACAATGCAGAATCCGGATCATAGAGATAAACAGACTCGCCAAGTGCGGCATGGTACTGCATGAGTTTAATGCGATCTTTTGAAATGCGAATGGAGTCGCGATATAAAGCGGCTCGCTCGGGTTGTGCGAACACTACGCTACTTCGAAGAAGAAACAGCAATAGAAAAACTAATAATCCGGAATTGCTCGTTTTCATCACTCGATTTCTACGGCTAAAACTTTTCCGACAACCGGACTTTTCGGATACGGAATATTTCTCTGATTAAACGGGGCCGGTTTCCACCATTCTGAATCGTGAAACTCCTGCGTGACTACAACGACCATCTGATTGTCGGGAATCATAGTAACCGTTTTATCCATGTATCCAACCAGCGTCAATTGATCTTTCTCAGGGCCTATCCTCCACGCAATATGTTCGGGCGTCCATTCGATTTCGTACCAGTAGTAATCTCGCTTAAACAATTCGTCGTGATCCTGCGGTGTGCGAATGGTTACTGCCTGATACCAGCTGTCCCAACGATGAAGATCAAATTTGTGTTTCTCTACGACAAAGGGCATTACACCTTTGACATGTTTTTCCGGAGCCATACATGCAAGATCCCAATTGGTACAAGAAACAATGATGTCTCGATTGTTCGCAGCGGAATCATCACTTGGTACAGGCGATTTCGCATACGATTCTTTCGGCCAGTTGCGTGAGGTTTTCACAATTTCAAAATCTATTTCAGAATAGTTCTGAACGTTTTTCCGATCGGCCCATTGTCCACGAACATCATCTTTCGGAATGTAACCACCTTTGCAAATTCCTCTTGCGTTCCAAGCGGCATTGTCTTGATACAACAACCAAACTGCATTCACAATTCCGTTCCATACATTTTCTTGATTGATCATTTCAGGAAAAGAAACGCAAACACGGTATTTCCCATATGTTGTTCCAATTCGCGATTTCACACCAACATGTTCTTTCCGGTAAGGTAAACTATCGTTTCCCGGATTAAACATTGTAATAGAATTTGTAATTGGATCGGACATCACTGTAAAACAAGGTCGTCGTGAAATCTTAAAAATATCTTTCACACGTTGTTCATCAGAAAATTTCTTTGCGTTTAATTGAAATAACTCCTGAGAGTAATTCTCTGCTATAACATCTGCTGCAATTGGAATTGTTGGAAGGACTACGTTGCGATCAATGTGATGAAAGAACTGCGAGAACTGTGCATTCACATATAATAAACTATCGGTACCGCATGTTGTACAATAACTCGCTGTATCAATCAAATTGTCGCTAAAGTCCAGCGGATTCACATAAACTCCTGAACCAGGATTCATCACTGTTGAAACTTTCAGTTCTTCGGCAGCAACGAGTACGTTACAATTCGGATCTACTTTCCCCGGGCCGTGTAAAAAGTAGTAGAACGGATTAATTGCATGACCATCGTCTTCTGTCTTTGAAATATTGCGCAGAGATTTCGGAAGAGTTTCTACAGCATCGGAAATCATTACAACGAGCATAAATTTGTAACTGCCCATTCTGGGATTGCGTTTCCAGCGCTGATTTGTTTCTCCATGCTGATACCGTTCGTTGATCGAGTATAGTGCATCGCGGTATAGTTGTTCGCTGAGGGAAACGTTGTTTGTTTTCGCTTTGCCCTCAATAGAACCATACCACTCGTCGTTACTTCTGATAATCTCAATCATCTCTGCGATGTCGAAGGCGCTTACTCCGTGTCCGCTGTACAAGCCAAAGTATTTTTGTTCATTTCGCGGATTTCCGACAATACGAAAAGAATCGGTGATCACTTCAGAGCCGAACCAACCTAATTCCGGAATTTCTTTGAACTCCGTTTCTGTATTCTCCCAACTTCCATAAAAATTTTCACTGCACAACTGATTTTCGTAGCGGAAACCATTGTCGTCTTCAAACTCTACACTTTTATACGATTCGTTTTGGTAATAGATTTTATAGGAAAGTTTTCGCGAACCAAGTTTGTTATTCTTCACTCGAAACGAGAAAACAAACTTTCCACCCGGCAATTGTTTCACGGTTGGAATAATAATTCCTGTTTGAATACAATTGTCGAGATCGACTACAAACGTACTGTCGTTGTTTGAAAAATTTTCGAATGGATGAAACCGCTCTGCACTAAAACTTTTTCCGAAAGGATTCAGCAACATCACTACTCCCGCAACAACCAGCGTTGCAGCAACCGAATAAAGAGCTAGTTTCTTGCCAAAATTCATCGTGTGAAATTAATCATTTCTATAGAGCAAACTGCTGTCGCCATAACTGAGAAACCGATAGTTGTTCTGTAGTGCATGGTCGTATATTTTGCGAAAATCGTCACCTACGAAAGCCGCTACAAGCAATAGCAATGTGCTTTGTGGCTGATGAAAATTGGTGATTAACCCATTTACTATTCTGAATTTGTAGCCAGGCGCAATCAGAATCTGAGTGTATCCATCGAATTGGCTCAGATTGTACTCACGCATCCAGTCGTGAATTGCACGCAACGCAATGATCGTTGGAACATCTGGTCCTTCATCGTACGGTTCCCATTGTCCAACAAAGAGAGAATGTTGGAATTGCCCTGGACTGAGTACTATTTGGCGGCCAAACCAATATATGCTTTCGAGTGTGCGAAGCGATGTCGTTCCCACGGCTGTTACTCCAGTGTGGTGATATTTCAACAATTGTTCAATCAATTCTCTTGTAACAATAATTTGCTCGCGATGCATTTCATGATCATGCATGAACTCCGCTTTGACTGGTTTAAATGTTCCTGCTCCTACGTGAAGCGTCACATTTCCGGGTTCTACATTTTTAGAACGCAACGATTCCAGAACATCAGGCGTAAAATGAAGTCCGGCGGTTGGCGCCGCAACAGAACCCTTTTCCTTGGCAAAAATTGTTTGATAGCGTTCGGCATCTGAATTATCCTCTTCGCGATTCATGTAAGGCGGCAATGGAATTTTTCCAAGCAAATCCAAAATTTCTGCAAATGTCAATTCAGGAGAGGACCATGATAACGCAATAGTCCATTGGTCATTGTTCTGCGAAATCTTTCTTGCCCGAAGCGAACATGACTCTGCCTCAAACAAAAGTTCTTCGTCATCTTTCCAGCGCTTAGCATTCCCAACGAATGCTGAAATCACAACGCTTTCTTTCTGTTGAAGAAGTTGTGAAAAATCTTTTGACGTATCTGCAGCATCAGTACAAAAAATCTCGATCGTTGCGCCTGTTGCTCTTTTCAGTATTAACCGCGCGCGGACAACACGGGTTGTGTTAAAAACGAGCAGTGATTTTTCTGGGATATATGTCGCTAGAGATGCAAACAAATCATCAGTAATTTCACCAGACTTGTAAACGAGCAGTTTAGAGCTATCACGAAATTCAAGCGGATGTTGAGCAATTCGTTCCGCAGGGAGATCGTATGTGAAAGAAGAAATGGAAAGATCTTTGGGCTGCATGAGAAGCAACAAAGATAGTAAGGAGTGGGAGCGTACCCTAATTCGCGCAATACATCTTCACCCACTTGAATGCTTCGTCTTCGGTACTGAACACTTCGCTTGGGCATCCCGGACGGAAAATCCGCAAGTAGAAATTCGCAAGTATTCTCTGATTCAGATTTTTGATCACAAAGGCTTCTGCTAATTTCGCACCACAGCGTGATCGTTCTGCTAAATATTCGCGAACGCCTTCTTCAATTGTCGTTGAGTTTCCTGCAATGTGAATAATTCCCATTGGAGAATTGGTGCGCTCACCGTACACCTGACGAGTCAGATCTTTGGCCATTTCGAGTGAGATCACGCATTCGTCGGGGTATTCAATCTTAACGATTGGCGATTGCAATGCTGTAATTTTGATTCCTGAGTTTGTCATGCTGGGTTATGTAGTTTACTACTACGCTGCAAATATGCGCCCACCAGAATGGCAATTGTAGAATGTTCGATGAACGGAGTGCATTCGTTGATCAACTGAAAGTGCAACCCGTTGGAAGGAAAAATCAGAAATTACTGTGAAAAAATGTTGTGTTGAATGGAATCTCTGATGAGTTGCACGCGTTATCGGATGAAGTAAACAAATGATCGGTTGAGTGGGAGTGAAGTGGTCTTAACCCTGAAAAGGATAAGAGCCTTTTCAGGGTTAAGACCCTGGCAATTTATAACCACCCGTTCTCTACAATATCTCTCGCATGATAAGTGATAATGATATCACATCCGGCACGAGCAAACGCCGTCATGTTTTCCATCACGATGCGCTGCTCATCAATCAATCCCTGTGCTGCAGCACATTTCACCATGCTGTATTCGCCGGAAACATTGTAACACGCCAATGGAAGAAGAGAAGCTTCTTTCACGCGATGAATAATATCGAGATAGGCAAGTGCTGGTTTCACCATGATTACATCCGCGCCTTCATCTTCATCGTGCAATGCTTCGCGAATTGTTTCATTTCCGTTGCGTGGATCCATCTGGTATGATTTCCTGTCACCCGATTGCGGAGAAGAATCTGCAGCTTCACGGAATGGGCCATAATAAGCTGACGCAAATTTGACAGCGTATGACATTATGCCGGTATTTACAAAACCGTTGTCATCAAGTACCTCACGAATTGCGCCAATGCGTCCGTCCATCATGTCAGAAGGTGCAACCATGTCCGCTCCGGCTTTTGCATGGGACAAAGCCATTTTGCAAAGCAGGTCAACTGATTTGTCGTTGTCGACGTAACCGTGTTCGAGAATTCCGCAATGTCCATGTGAAGTGTACGCGCAAACGCAAACATCTGTGATCACATAGATTGCATCACCGAATTCTTTCTTCAACGCTTCCACAGCTTTTGGAACAATACTCTGATGACTATGCGAAGAACTTCCATCACTTGTTTTTTCTTCACCTACACCAAACAAAAGCACTTTGTTGATGCCGTGTTTCAATCCAACTTTCACATCTTCGATCAATGTGTCAATCGAAAAGTGATTGATTCCGGGCATTGCCTTGATTGGATTTTTCACTCCTGTTCCGTGCGTAACGAAATACGGATAGATGAACATGTCTTTGCTGAGACGTGTTTCAGCAACCATGTTGCGGGAGATGGGTGTTTTTCGGGTTCTTCTAGGACGAATATTCATGATATACACTTCTTAAAAATTGAACTTCGGTCAAATGTAGTTTGTCAGACTGAGCGGAGTCGAAGTCAGACAAGCGAAATCCCCATCACCGCTCTCACCAATCCTGCATCTCCGAAAGAATCAGTCATCCCACAACTCAGAATTCCTTTTTCCTTGAGTGCATTAGCTGTGGCGTGACCCATTGCTACAATTTTCTGCGAAGGTTTAAGTTTGTTTTTCTCAAAATACGCATCCACATTGGACGGGCTGGTGAAAACCATCACATCACAAACCGGAAGATTATCGGTCGGCTGAGCGATTGTTTCATAAACAATAATGTCGATCACTTTTGCCTGAGGCATTTGTAATTGAACAGTTCTCAGACTTCCTTTCGCTTGCGGAAACAACACACGTGATCTTCCGGCGAGTGCGCCAAACTGCTTGGCAATTGTTTGGGTATCATTACTCGCGCCAATAAAGTGAGCTGGCATTTTATGTTTTCGCAACTCATCTGATGTAACTCTTCCAACAGCTCCGATTTTTGTTCCGTCAGGAATTTTCGTCTGCGCGAGATAATGTCTTACAGCATGTTTACTGGCGAAAAATATCCAATCAACAAGTGGGATTTTCGGAGCATTGATCCGCTTCGTTTCTATCAACGCGATTCCTTGTGTTTTACAGCCAGCGGCAGTCAACACCTGAAAGAAAAAATCATCTTCCCTTAGATTGCGCGTAATGAAAACAGAAACGGGCTTGAATGATTTCAGCTTCCCGACAATTCGCTCCGGGAGAACTTCAGGTTTCTGACTTTCCGAATACAATGTGCAGAGCGGAGCATTCCACTCTTTCGACATCGCGCTCCATACTTAGAAAGTTTCTTCA
>CAZBYM010000138.1:0-3091 GCA_964495745.1 uncultured Chryseobacterium sp.
GACACAGCGGCACAGCGACACGGCGCTTCAACAAACTCTAACAAATCGACAATTCACGATGACGAACGGCTGAATCGTATGTACAAACGGGATGCTGGTTCCATTATTTTTCCACACCTGCCTGAATAATTTTCAGCATCGCAGGATCATCCCATTTATTCGTTCCGACGTAAGTGTAAGTCAGGTTTCCTTTCTCATCGTAGATGTAGGTCATCGGAATCGAATTAATTCCTAATTCCTGAAAATGTTTGTCAATGCGAACGAAAGTCATCGGATAATCATGCTTGGCCAAATATGCGTTGATTTTTTCAGCGGGCTCATCACTAACCATGACAAATACTACTGAATTGGTATCGCATTGCTTCATCGCGCTCTCGATTGAAGGAATTTCACGCAAACAATCCGGGCACCATGTCGCCCAATAATTGATGAACAACTTTTTTCCGTAAAGCTTTTTGAAATCAAAAGCAGTTCCGTCAAGATTTTTCAGTTGAAGTCCATCAAGATTGACATCAGGTGGTGAATTATACGCTCGATAAATCGCAAATCCACTTACGGCCACAATTGCGATCAGGAGAATTCGAATGTGTCGGCTGTAGCGTGCAAACATGGATGATTACTTTGTGGACGAACTCAACGAATGATTCTAATACGACAAGAGTTTCTCAATGGCTGCAGCAACTTTCACGGCGTTCGGAAGCATGGTTGCTTCGAGTGTAGAATTCAGTGGAATGGCAGGAAGATTCTCCGAGCCGATTACATCAATTGGTGCATCAAGAGATTCAAAACAGAATTTCTGAATACGGCCGGCAAGCGCTTGTGCAAATCCGTTGTTGTATGGCTCTTCAGTCACGACAAGACAACGTGAATGTTTTCGTACCGATGCAAAAACAGCTTCCTCATCCAATGGAACCAGTGTGCGCAAATCAATAATTTCAATTCTGCCCTCGAATTTTTTTGCAGCGTTCTTCGCCCAATACACACCCATTCCGTAAGTAATAATTACAAGCGTAGTTTTATCACGAGAAGATTCAACCTCGAGAACCATTCTTGCTTTTCCAAATGGAATAACATAGTCTTCATCAGGCTCAATCGTCTTCGCTTCTTCAGTGCCTTTGATCTTCGACCAATACAAACCTTTGTGCTCAAGCATGACCACAGGATTTGGATCGTAGAAAGCAGCTTTCATTAATCCTTTCAAATCTGCACCTGTTGACGGATAAGCGATTTTTATTCCACGAATATTGCACAATACAGATTCAACAGAAGACGAATGATAAGGGCCACCACTTCCGTAAGCGCCAATAGGCACACGAAGCACCATACTCACCGGCCATTTTCCGTTCGATAAATAATTCGAACGAGAAACTTCGGTGAACAATTGATTGAGTCCAGGCCAAATGTAATCTGCGAATTGAACTTCAACAATCGGTCGACAACCGGCTGCTGACATTCCAACAGTTGATCCAACAATAAATGCTTCTTGTATTGGGGTATTGAATACGCGATTGTCTCCAAATTTTTGTGCAAGTGTTGCAGCTTCGCGAAAAACTCCACCTAGTCGTGCTCCAACATCTTGTCCGTACAATAATGCTTCCGGATGTTTCGCAAGAATTTCCTGAACGGCGAAAAGTGCGGAATCCACCATTACAGTTTTCTCCTTTCCTGCCGGCTCGCGAATACCTTTTTCTTCAGTTATTGGAGTTGGCGCGAAATCATGAAGAAATAAATCTTCCGGACGCGGATCTTCAGCTTTTAACGCGTTATCATAATCTTCCTGTACTCGTTGCTTCGCTTTCTCTTCGAGTTCGTTCAGTTCTTTATCATCGAATCCGTAAATGAGAAGTTGTTTCTTCAAGCGCGGATATGGATCTTTTTTTGCAGCTTCTTCCAGATCATCACGGTACCATTCTTTACGAACACCTGAAGTATGGTGATTGAGCAATGGAACTTTTGCATGAACCAAAAATGGTCTGCGTTCTTTGCGAATGATATTCATGACATCACGCAACGTTTCGTATGAGCGGAAAAAATCTGTTCCGTCGATCGTGCGCGTTTCTAAACCTTTGAATCCTTTTGCATATTCAGTGGCGTCCTGCGAGCGAATTTCTCTTGCGTGCGCAGAAATATCCCATTCATTATCCTGAATCAAATAGAGAATCGGTAATTTCTTCAGCACCGCCATTTGAAACGCTTCCGCAACTTCTCCTTCGGTAATTGAAGCATCACCCATCGAGCAAACGGTCACAGGATTTTCTCCACCGAAATCTTCCGCTAAACCTTGAAGCTCGAGATACTGAACACCCATTGCAATTCCCGTAGTTGGAATCGCCTGCATTCCTGTTGCAGAACTTTGCATTGGAATTTTCGGCATGTCATCGCGGCGCAAAGCAGGATGAGAATAATATGTTCTTCCACCGGAAAACGGATCATCACGCTTTGCCATGAGCTGCAACATGAGTTCGTACGGTGTCATTCCGATAGAAAGAAGAATGCTATCGTCGCGATAATATGCTGAAAGAAAATCTTGTTTTTTCAATTGCATTCCGAGTGCAATCTGAATGGCCTCGTGACCTCGAGAAGTGGCGTGGACGTATTTTGCAGTCACATCTTTGTTCGCCTCATAAATTTCCGCCATTGCTTTGGCAGTACACATGAGCTCCCATGCCTTCAATGCAACAGATACGGGAAACGAGCCTGTTTTGGTACGATTATCACTCACGGGAAGAGACATAAGCCGTAAAAAGCGTGTTTTTCTGTAAGAATGTGAAGTTAAGGAAAAATAGACGATAGGTAATAGGGGGTAGAGGCTAGACCCACATTCTCTGCGGGTTAGCTCTGGACTACCGCCTATTTCCTATTGTCTATCATCTATCTTGTTACCCTCCCGTGTTCTACATTTGAACCATCCTGATGACCGATTTACCTACATACACCTTGATTACCAGCAAAGATGCATCTGCTATAAAAGTGTTGTATGAAAAGTATGGCAAGAAACTCGCCGGTTTCGCGGTTCACAAATGGAAAGTCGACGAAGATGTTGCCTGGGATCTTGTTTACAAGACGTTGTATAAGATCATGGAATCGGCGG
>CAZBYM010000138.1:3101-9081 GCA_964495745.1 uncultured Chryseobacterium sp.
CGGGCAATTACACATTTGCGAATGAAGGGAAATTTTCGGGATTTGTTTTTACCGTTTTTATCAATCATCTGCGAAATCATTTTCGTGATGCGAAAAAACTTCCACAATTCGTCGAAGAATTGAACGAAGAAGTGATTGGAAATCGTGAGACAAATGAAAGTGAACCTTCACGTGCTGTACGATTGCTAAGCGACGAACTCGACAAACTTGAAGACTGGGAACGCATTTTACTTTTGATGAGAAGTCAGGATGTAGCGTACAGTGAAATTGCAAAACTGACAGGAAAATCAGAAGATAATCTGAAAGTGTATTACGGACGACTCAAGAAAAAATTAGAAGTGCGTCTACAAGAACAAATGATCGAAATGAAAAAACAAAAAGCATGAAAACAGAAAATCAACATATCGGGGACGATCAGTTTGATCAGCTGCTCATGCTCAGCCTTCTGGGCAAAGAAGAATTGTTTAACGAACTCAATACAGAAACCATGAGCACTCACGTATTCACTACATCTGCAAACGGATATTCAACTCTTGAAAATGAGTCTATCCTTTCAAAACTTCAGAATGATTTCGGCGGATCTAAACGCAATTTCCGATTTAATCTTTGGATGCTAATTCCGCTGTTGCTTGTTGCATCGATTCTCGCCTTTTGGCATTTCAATTCCGGGAAGAATTCAGAAGTTGCAGCATCAACCGTAGTAATTAGTCAGCAAACAGAACCAATAATTGTTGCTTCTGCAGAACCGAATGAAATCCGCGAAGTAAAAAGAGAGCCAACTACGAAAATTATTCCTTTTACGATGGACACAGCAGAAGTTCCGGAAGAAATAATTATCGAAGAGCAGCCAAAACCATTTTTCAATTTTGGTCATACCAGATATTACATTCCCGAAGACAACTATTAGGAGAACGCTGACGTTCCTGCATTATCAGAATCACAGAAGAAGAAAAACAACAAACTGAAACTTCAGATTCTTAAGGAAATAGTAAAGAAAAAATCATTCAGCGATGTTTCAGCAGGACCTGCATGGCGCAATGGTGAAAGATTTGAAGTCAATAATTTCTCAATGGGAGCAGCGGAGGTTTCCAATTGGCAATACACTGTTTTTCTGAATGACTTGTTGATGGAAGGTCGCACGGATGATTATTTGGCAGCAAAACCAGTATCCGGAAAATGGAAAGCAATTGGCATTCCTGAATATGAAGAAACGTATGCCAACGATAAAGGCTTCGAAAAATTTCCGGTCGTGAATATTTCTCGTGCGGGAGCAGAAATGTACTGCAGATGGTTAACTACATCAATGGCAAAAGCAATAACCAAAAAAGATGTGAAGTGGGAAGGCGCTTCCCGTCCCGAATTCCGTTTACCATCGGATATTGAATGGTTACGCGCTGCACGAGGCAATGACAGCACACTTCAGTTTCCGTGGGGAGCGAGAGTCAATTCATTGCAGAACGCGCGTGGATGTTACCTCTGCAACTTTAACTATTCCGTTTCAAAAGCGGTTTTAGGTCCGGAAGGGCCAGTTGGTTCTAAAGGTTGCATAAGCGAAAAGCCGAACACGAGAGCGATTATCACAACGGCAGGACGTGCAATTGACACATTAGTTCTGGGCCCCGAATACTGTTACAATCCGACAGAGTTTGGTCAGTATTGCATGATGGGTAACGTTTCGGAAATGGTGTGGACATTTGAACGGAATTCGAAAACAGCGGGCGGCGTTGCGCGATCAATGGGTGGTTCGTGGTACAGTCACGCAGATGAAGTTCGCATTGAATCGAAAGAGCAATACGTTGGTGTAACAGAAGCGTCGGCGACGATTGGATTCAGACCTGTGATGGTTCAATAAAAAGTGCGCAGTAAAACAGTGCGCAGTAAAACAGTATGGAGTTGGGCATTGCCGGACACTGTTTTACTGCGTACTGACCAACTGGAATACTGCGTATTTTTTCACGTTCTATTCACTTTATTATACTCATGTCCCTCCACCGGATCAACAATCTTCGGCGGCTCTTCCATAATAATCTCCGGCCAAATCTTCGTTTGAAATCCGTCAAAATCTTTCGCCCATTCTTTGTGATTGTACACACAAACCGGCAAGCAGATCGAACAGTAATTATGTTTCGCGAAATAAGGAAAACATCTTCCCGTATCAACTTGATAACGATCGTTGCCTAAATGATCTTTTCCTGCTGCTACACTTCGCTCATCAGGAATTGCCTTCGCTGGACAATAAATTCTGCAGGCTTTACACGTGTCGCAGAATTTTGCTATGCCAACGTCAATTGGTTTATCAGTTGCAAGTTCAAGTGAAGTAATTACACTTCCGAGACGAAACAACGGACCCATCGTTGGATGAATAATAGAACCGTGTCTTCCGAGTTCTCCGAATCCTGCTTTCAAAGCAAGTGGAATGTGAAGCACATCGCTATCTCCTAGCGGATGTTCGACACGACACTGATATCCCAGACTTCGCACAAACTCGGCTAGCGCAATTACAGTTTCTCCAAGCGAATAATAAATCCGCAAACACTCAATGGCTGATTCCCGCGATGGAACAACCTGGAATTCTCTCCAACGCATGCGTTGTCCAACAACAATTGCAAATTTGCCTTCTACTTCGCGACCACGATAAATGTCTGATGATTCGATCAGCGCTACACCAACTTCATCGGCGCCAAACTCTCTTGCTTTCGATTTTATTAGTTCAGATGCTTCTTGGTCCGAATGAAAAACTCTTTTCATTTCCGCAACAGGTCCATCAAATCGTAAGGATTGTTCCTCCTTAATAACTTTAACCAAACGATCTGCTTCAGGAATATCAATAGTTCTTCCGCCAACGGATTCGTACCATTTGTCCCAATTGAAAGAAGGAAGTGAGTCAGAACTAGCTTTCACGACTACAAGTTAACATTTCAATAATATTGACTTCAATTCCTAACATAGCCTTAATCCTGCCATAAATACTACAAAACGTCCACGCAATAATTTTGTGACGTAATGAAAAAATCGCTCACACTTATTTTCTTCGTGCTCCTGATGGGTCAATCACTTCTTGCTGGCAATCCAGGAACTGGTGTGATGTTCGTTACCGGTAATGTTATTGACAAATCTTCCAATGAAACGCTTGCTGGAGTTGAAGTACGTGTCAAAGGAACAACTATTGTAACATACACCGATTTTGATGGTAACTTTTACTTGCCTGAATTACCGGCAGGAACTTATACGCTCGAATTCAAATACATCACGTATTCGACTACTACCGTGGTCGCTGATGAAACGAATCTCGAGCCGGAATTGGTTGTTGAGCTTCAACAACAATAATCAACAGATTCACACCTCATACTTTGAAAAGCGAGAAAATCGCTGTGTGAAACTCTTCCCTCAATATTAATTTTTGCCTCAGTGTCCATTTTTGTTTTCTGATAATCAATGCATTACACCAATGTAAAGTTTAGGTTATGGCATCCTTATGCAAAAGTCAATCAAGGGGCGACATTTGTTATGAGAACGTGAAGAAGCGCAGTATTAACACCTAAATCTAGTATCCATGAAACGTATAGCATTCCTTTTCTCCTTCCTTCTGATAGCAGTTGCAGGAAATACACAGAACATCAGCTATGTTAACGGTTTGTATGTTGATGCCAACGGAAATTCATTTACAGGTTCGTACAGCCAGAAGTATGAAAATGGAATAACAAAGGCGGAGTTCAACGTCATCAAAGGTCAACTCGAAGGATTTGCAACGTATTACTATGAGAACGGTTCGAAGATGGAAGCAGGCACATACTTAAATGGTGAACGCAACGGAATCTGGGAAAGCTGGAATGAATCAGGAATGAAAATCAGTGAAGCATCGTACAAACTTGGTGTAAAAGATGGAGCTTGGTTCGTTTGGGATGCAAATGGAAATAAACGCATGGAAATGCAATACACCAATGGAGAGAAATCCGGAATCTGGAAAATGTGGGATGAGAATGGATTACTTACCGGCGAGAGAAAATATTCTGTAGGTTCTTAAGAAACGAATCAGATAAATATGAAAAGCTTCCTTGAAAGAGGGAGCTTTTTTATTTGTCCGACTTCGGCTCCGCTCAGTCTGACAAAAATAGAAATTGTAAGATCCGTTGTGAGCGAACAATTCGATCTCATTGCACGATAAAATGTTCGAAGATTCTTGTCAGACTGAGCGGAGCCGAAGTCGACAAGCGCCTCTAAGGTTCATCGTAACTCACCACCAACCTCTCACTTGCTGGATGCGCCTGACATGTGAGAATATAACCATCTGCTACTTCTTGTTCGGTCAGCGCATAGTTTTGCGTCATCGTCGCTTTTCCTTCGAGAATTTTTGCTCTGCAGGTACAACAAACTGCTCCTTTGCAAGCGAACGGAACATCCATTTTCACTTTGATCGCAGTATCAAGCACGGTCTCTCCATCAGAAGCAATTTGAAATTCACGATGTTCTCCATCCAGAATAATCGTGACTTTACTGATCAATTTTCCACCTGTAACGGACTTTTTCTCAGCTGCCGCAACAGCTTCTATCACGGCAGAAAAATATTCGATGTGAATTCGATCTGAAGGAACGTGAACTGCAGCGAGCACAGACTTCACATTCTCCATCATTGGTCCGGGTCCGCAAATGAAATATTCATTATCATTCGACACGCCAATGTGTTTCTCGAAAATTGCGTTTACCTTTTCAGGAAGCAGAATTCCCTTATACAAAGCATCAGTTCCTTCCGGAGGATTTTCCAGAACGTATATTACTTTTAATCGTGATGAATTATTTTTCTCTAACTCATCAAGCTGATTCTTGAATATGGTCGAAACCGAATCACGGTTACCATAAATCAAAGTCACACGACTATTCAATTCAACTGCCAAAACACTTTTCAGAATCGAAAGCATTGGAGTTATTCCGCTTCCTCCAGCAAACAAAACATAATGTTTTTTGTTTTTTGCATCCAACTGCGAATGGAAATTTCCCATCGGCGTCATCACATCTATAGTGTCGCCAATGTTCAGCTTATCGTTTATCCAAGTTGAGCCTTTTCCATTGGTTACTTTTTTCACCGCTACACGCAATTCTTTTTCAGTGATTGGACTGCTGCACAAAGAATATGAACGACGAATTTCTTCCCCATCAACATCCAATTTCAGCGTGAGGTATTGACCCTGAATGTACTTGAACTCTTCACGGATTGAATCAGGAACCTCAAACACAACAGACACGCAATCAGCGGTTTCCTGAGTTATTCCTGCAACTTGTAGTGGGTGAAATCTGGCCATATTGAACTTAAAAAGCGTGCAAAAATAGGATTATCATGCCCGTAAACAAAGAATGAATACGCTCTTACCCAAAAATGCTCGTTTTTACTCGAGGTTGTGACAATTGTCAGGCAATCGACACGGGTTCATTTCGCTATATTTGCGAGACAAAGCCAGATCTACAGCAATAATGGAAAATACCATCCAATTTGAGGAAATTTTCAACTCCAAACTTGAAAAAAACGAGTTCATCGAGCCGAAAGACTGGATGCCGGAGAAATATCGCAAAACTCTGATTCGTCAGATTTCGCAACACGCACACTCAGAAATTATTGGACAACAGCCGGAAGGAAATTGGATCACGCGTGCACCAAGTTTGCGCCGTAAAGCGGTATTGCTTGCGAAGGTTCAAGATGAAGCCGGTCACGGACTTTACCTCTACTCTGCTTGCGAAACACTTGGAATCAGTCGTGATGAATTGATTGAACAATTACACACCGGTAAAGCAAAATATTCCAGCATATTCAACTATCCAACTTTGTCTTGGGCAGATATGGGTGCAATCGGTTGGCTCGTTGACGGTGCCGCAATTGTGAATCAAGTAATGTTGCAACGTACTTCCTACGGGCCATACTCGCGTGCAATGGTTCGCATTTGCAAAGAAGAAAGTTTTCATCAGCGCCAAGGTTATGAAATCATGGCGG
>CAZBYM010000139.1:0-7325 GCA_964495745.1 uncultured Chryseobacterium sp.
CGACAAGACTGCAGTAAGCGCAATCTTCATACCTGATGAATGAACAGCTGGTGAACCCGGCATGAACTGTGGAAATTGGGGTTAAGAAAGAAAAGGTACAAAAAATTTATCAGTTCGCGCTGCCGGTTTATCTAACGGTGCAATGGAAATTGTACAGGATAAGCGCAAGGTTCCCTATGCAATACTATTAGTTATCGATGGGCATTGAAGTGCTGAGAAAACTTTAAACGGATGCGTCTTGATGATGCTCATTATTTAACGGCTTTCTGTATGCCTGAGAAATGCAAGAGACAGCGTAATATATTTTCCGAAGTAAGGGTGTGTTTTGCGATAAGGCAACAGACTTCAGTTCGCCATTGGTACATCCATGACCAGGACTTCACAATTCGTATCTGCCATGATGGTAATTGAATCTGCATCCCAAATTCCAATTGCATCACGTGTATCAAGCAAATTTTCATTCACAAATACTTTTCCTTTTATAACGAACAGATAAATTCCATTGCCTGATTTCTTAAGTTGGTATTCCTGTTTTTGTCCGGCATCAAAATCGCCCATATGAAACCACGCATCCTGATGAATCCAAACACCTGCATCATCAGGATTTGGCGACAGGATTTGTTGAAGATTGTTTTTGCGTTCTTCTTTCTTCAATGTGATCTCGTCATATCGCGGCGTAACATTTTTCTTGTTTGAAAAAATCCAGATCTGAAGAAGTTTAAGTGGATCAGTTTTGCTTGCGTTGTATTCCGAATGTGTGATTCCTGATCCAGCACTCATCACTTGCACATCACCACTTCTAATAACCGCTGTGTTGCCCATGCTGTCTTTGTGTTCAAGCGCACCTTCCAATGGAATAGTAATAATTTCCATGTTGTCATGCGGATGTGTTCCGAATCCCATTCCTGCAGCAATCTCATCATCGTTGAGTACACGAAGCACACCAAAGTGAGTACGTTCAGGATTGTAATAACTCGCGAAACTAAATGAATGATGCGCGTTTAGCCAACCGTGATTTGCGTGACCACGTGTTTCCGCTTTGTGGAGAATTGATTTTGTCATGAGCAAAAATACCACAAACAGGCAATATTCGCGAAGATTGAGTCGAAGCGGTTGACCTTATTGCCCCGGTTCAGCGTTTGTCACAACAAATGAGCCCAACTCAGAGACAAGGTCAACACATTCTTTCACTTGAGGAAAAGTCATACAATAACTTGGAGTGGAACATTCCCCGTTGTCGCACTTGCAGTTCAGTTTGTCCAAATCGAAGCGCAGAAAATTTATGTCTTCATGCACACATTTACTCATGAGCGATTCAATGTTTTCATCCGGAGAATGTTTCACTCCACGAGAAGCGAGATATCCCGCAAGAAAACCGCGGAAGGCGTTCTTTACAGAATAACATGCGGAAAGCAAGACAACATCTTCTTCCGGTCGCATTAACTCGTTTAAGGCAAATTGGTAATCAGCAAGCGCTTTGGTAAGGGTGACGTGAGCATTCATGGGGGAGTGAGTTTAGTAGTTTGCAAATAATCGGAGTGTATGCCACTTGTCAGCAATTTGTTTCTCGGCATCATGCAGAAGTTCTTCGGCAAGTGCCTTGTCTGAACGAACAAGAGAAGAATATCTGCCTTCTTTATAGATGTAATCTGCAAGAGGCATTGATGGTTCTTTAGAATCAAGAACAAATCGTTTGCCTTCAGCAAGCATCGGATTGTATCTGTAGAGCGGCCAGTATCCTGTTTTCACTGCAGCTTGTTGTTGTTCTGCGCTGTGTGAAAGATCATATCCATGTGCAATACATGGTGAGTAAGCGATGATGATGGAGGTTCCTGGATATGCTTCAGCTTCGCGGAATGCCCGTACCGTTTGCGTATCATTCGCACCCAACGCAATTTGCGCTACGTAAACATTCTTATTGTTGATCGCAATGAATCCCAGGTTCTTTTTTCCGCTTCGTTTTCCTCCTGCGCTAAATCGTGCTACGGCTCCGGTTGGTGTTGCTTTCGAAGTTTGTCCGCCTGTGTTTGAATAAACTTCCGTATCCATCACCAGAATATTTACTTTTTCTCCACTCGACAAAACATGATCGAGTCCACCGTATCCAATGTCATACGCCCAGCCATCGCCACCAATAATCCAAACACTTCGTGTAAGCAAATTATCCGCCAGCGTCGCAAGTTTCGCAGTGGAAGAAGAACCAATCGGCTGAACAATGTTTTTTAGCTTCTGGATATTTTCACGATGTGCAGCAATTCCTGCTTCATTCGTTTCATCCGGATTCAATATTGCCTGATAGAGATCTGCAGGAAATTTATCTTTCACCTCTTCAAGCAGCGCAAGAGTTGCACCTTTCTTCTGTTCGAGCGCAAGTTTTAGTCCCAGACCAAATTCTGCGTTGTCTTCGAATAAAGAATTGGCCCAAGCCGGTCCGCGACCTTGTTTGTTTTTAGACCAAGGAGTTGTTGGCAGATTTCCTCCGTAGATAGAAGAACATCCTGTGGCATTTGCGACAACCATCCGGTCGCCATACAATTGCGTGAGAAGTTTCAGATATGGGGTTTCGCCACAACCGCTGCAGGCAGAAGAAAATTCAAATAACGGCTGAAGAAATTGAGTTCCCTTTACTGTTCCGAGATTTATTCTTGCGCGATCAATTTCAGGAATTGAAAGGAAAAAATCCCAGGCTGTTTTTTCTTTGTCAAGAATAGGAATCCGCTCTGCTAGATTGATGGCTTTCTTTGTTGGTTCGGCTTTGTTCACGGCCGGACAATATTCCACGCACAAATTGCATCCTGTACAATCTTCAACACTCACCTGCAATGTATACGCTTCTGTTTCTTTATTAAATTCTTTTCCGATGGGAGGGAGGTAAGGGTAATCTGTTGGTGCTGTTGTGAGAAGTGTCTTGTCGTAGATTTTCGCGCGAATTGCAGCGTGCGGACAAATGATCATGCACTTGTTGCATTGCGTACAGGTTTCTTTATCCCACACGGGAACAAAATCTGCAATGTTTCTTTTTTCATATCGTGTAGTCGCAGATGGATAAGTACCGTCGACCGGTAGGGCGCTAACCGGCAATTCATCACCAATTCCTCTGATAATATCCGCAAGAACAGTTTTCGCAAAATCAGGAGCATCGTCTGTCAAAGCAAATGACTTTGTTTCCAAATCATCGTTTAGTCCGGCGTGTTGAACTTCGAAAAGATTTTGCAAGGCGGCATCGACTGCATCGAAATTCTTTTTTACAACAGATTCGCCTTTATCAGAATATGTTTTCTTTATAGCTGTTTTGATTTTTTCTATTGCTTCTTCTTTAGGCAATATTCCGGAAATTGCGAAGAAGCAGGTCTGAAGAATTCCGTTGATCCTGTTGCCCATTCCCGTTTCCCGTGCAACCCGCGAAGCATTAATTGCAAAAAAACGAATCTTCTTTTCGATCAATTGCTTCTGAACTTTTACCGGGAGTTGTCCCCAGAGTTCTTCTTTCCCATAAGGAGTATTCAGAAGAAAGACAGAACCCGTTGTTGCTGCTTTGAGAATATCGTACTGCTGCAGGAATGTAAACTTATGACAGGCGATGAACGTTGCCGATCGAATCAGGTATGTAGATTTTATGGGCTGTTTCCCGAAACGAAGATGGGAAATAGTCATCGATCCCGATTTCTTTGAATCGTAAACAAAATATCCTTGTACGTGATTACTGGTGCTTTCTCCGATGATCTTGATCGAATTTTTATTTGCACTCACTGTTCCATCTGCTCCAAGTCCGTAGAACAATCCGCGGAACTCATGCATTTCCTCAAGACTGAATGTCGGATCAAAGTCCAGACTGAGATGTGTAATGTCGTCGTTAATGCCAACCGTGAAATGATTTTTCGGAACAGACTTTTTCATCTCGTCATATATTCCCCGCACCATTGCGGGAGTAAATTCTTTCGATGAGAGGCCGTAACGGCCGCCATTAATTTTCGGCATGGACGCATATTTTCTGGTTGCAACACCTTCTGCAAATGCTGTGACTATATCCTGATACAGCGGTTCGCCGATAGCGCCTGGCTCTTTTGTTCTGTCGAGCACAGTTATGGACTTCACTGTTGCAGGAATTGCATGGAGAAAATGTTCAAGTGAGAACGGTCTGAATAAGCGTACACACAACAAACCGGTTTTTTCTCCTCTGTTGTTTAGGTAATCAATTGTTTCCTGCACAGCGCCGGAACCGGAGCCCATCATGATGATTATCTGAGTTGCGTCGCTTGCCCCGTAATAATCGAAGAGTTTGTAGGCTCGTCCGCTCAATTTGGCAAACTGATCCATCATGCCTTGAACAATTCCCGGTGTTTCGTTGTAATAGGTATTGCAAGCTTCGCGATTCTGAAAAAACACATCCGGATTTTGTGCTGTTCCTTTGATTGTTGGATTATCAGGATCAAGACAACGAGAACGGAATTGAGCGATATCTTCTTCGCTGATCATTGCATGAATAGTTTCATCAGAGATGATGGAAATATCGCTTAGCTCATGTGAAGTTCTGAATCCATCGAACGCATTGATAAATGGAACGCGTGAACGCAAAGTGGATGCTTGAGCAATCAGCGCCATGTCCATTGCTTCCTGAACACTGTTCGAAAATAGAATTGCGAATCCGGTTTGACG
The DNA here is from genome assembly GCA_964495745.1 of uncultured Chryseobacterium sp. Classification (GTDB taxonomy): domain Bacteria; phylum Bacteroidota; class Bacteroidia; order Palsa-965; family Palsa-965. The sequence continues at coordinate 4,657 of CAZBYM010000139.1, forward strand.
TACTGACATTACATCACTATGATCGCCGAAAATTGAAAGCGCATGTGTCGCAATAGCCCGGGCTGCAATATGTAATACAAATGGATTGAGCTCACCCGCGATTTTGTACATGTCAGGAATCATAAGGAGCAAACCTTGTGAAGAAGTAAAAGTTGTTGTCAACGCGCCCCCAAGAAGTGCACCGTGAACTGTTCCTGCAGCACCGCCTTCACTTTGCATTTCAATAACACGAGGCACATTGCCCCAAATATTTTTTCTGCCTTCCGATGCCCAATCATCGCAGTTTTCCCCCATTGCTGAGGCAGGAGTGATCGGATAAATAGCAACTACTTCATTGGTCTTGTAGGCAACGTATGATGCAGCTTCATTTCCATCGAGGATTTTGATCTTCTTGTCCATGCACAGTTATTTTAAGTGAATTGACAAAAAATACTTTGGCGGCCATATGATTATGGTCATGCGGCATTGAATTAGCACAACAATGCCTTGCATTTTTCGTAACACAAACATTCAGCTTGGTAGATGGTCTTCAAATTGCCTGATCTCGATACAATTTTCAGCATGTCACATCGAGTGTCCTGAGTTTGCGAAGGACATATCGAGATGCGACAAGCTGAAAATCACTCGATCTGACAATTTGGGGACACTCAATTCAAACTGATATGATAAAAAAAAAGCCCCCATGCGGAGGCTTTAATTCGTAAATCGTACATCGTAATTCTCTACGCGATCGCCCAGGTTTTATCGCCGGACAAAATTTTATCCAACGATTCTTTTCCTTTTTTCGATTTCGCAAGTTCAATCTGCGTGTGCAAATCATCTTCATACGTAGCACGTTGCTCTTGATAGAATACACCAAATGGTCGTGGCATGTGGCCCGCGTGCGTAGGATTGTCAAACATTCCTGCAAGGATCATTGCTTTCATGCGATCACCTTCGTCGTGAATCCAAAGACCTTCAGCAGATGCACCACCTGCGAGATCAACGATCACCGGCTTAGTGCCTTCTAACTTGATTCCATGTTCATTGTTAGTTCCGTAGATCAATGGCTTTCCATGTTCAAGGAACAAACATTCTTCTTTCTTGGTTTCTTTCTCCGTGTATGTGAAGAAAGCTCCGTCGTTAAATACAGGACAGTTCTGATAAATCTCAACGAACGCAGTTCCTTTATGTTCGTGTGCACGTTTGATTACGAACTGCTGGTGTTTTGGATCGCGGTCAAGTGAACGGGCAACAAAAGTTGCTTTCGCACCAATCGCAAGTTCTAAAGGATTAAAAGGTTCATCAACTGAACCCATTGGAGTTGATTTTGTTTTAATTCCTTTTTCAGACGCTGGAGAATATTGACCTTTTGTCAAACCATAAATCTGGTTGTTGAACATCAGATACTTGATCTCGAAATTTCTACGAAGCAAATGGATGAAGTGATTTCCTCCGATAGAAAGCGAATCGCCATCACCGGAAACCAGCCATACATCAAGCTCACGATTCGTTGCGCGAACTCCGGAAGCTACAGCTGCAGCACGTCCGTGAATCGAGTGAACTCCAAACGTATCCATGTAGTACGTGAAGCGTGAAGAACATCCGATTCCCGAAACGAACACGTAGTTTTCTTTTGGAACATTCAGATCAGGGAATACACGTTGCACTTGCGCAAGAATTGCGTAGTCGCCACAGCCCGGACACCATTTTACATCCTGATCAGATGAAAAGTCTTTCGCTGTAAGTTTAACCGGTGTTGTAGTTTCTGCGCTCATATTACTTGCTGTTAAGTATTTCTACGATTTTCACTTTCAGTTCATCAACTGTGAACGGCAATCCTTGCACTTTGCTGAATGGAATAGCGGGAATCAAATATTTTGCGCGGATCAACTGCGCGAGTTGACCAAGATTCATTTCAGGAATCATCACTTTGTCAAATTTCGCAAGTACTTCTCCCAGATTTCTCTGGAATGGATTCACATAACGAAGATGAACGTGTGCAACATCATGCCCTTCGGCAATAAGTTCACGAACCGCAGTCTTAATTGCTCCTGCAGTTGATCCCCAACCAAGCACACAAAGTTTCGCATTTTCTTTTCCGCTGTCGACATGTGCCAATGGAATACTGTCTGCGATCTTGTCGATTTTCGCTTGACGCAAGTGTACCATTTTCTCATGATTCAATGAATCGTAAGAAACGTTTCCAGTTTCATCTTGCTTTTCCAATCCACCAATGCGGTGTTCTAGTCCGGCAGTTCCAGGTTTTGTTCGTGGACGAACGCCGCGCTCATCACGTTTGTAGGGAAGAAATTTTCCTCCCGGATTATTATTTTCAGTAACGAATGTTGCGTTGATTGGCTTCAATGAATCTGCATTTGGAAATTTCCAAGGTTCAGATCCATTCGCGATGTAACCGTCACTCAAAAACATTACAGGAGTCATGTGCTCCAATGCAAGTCGTGCCGCTTCGTAAACAGTTTCGAAACAATCTGCCGGAGTAGAAGCTGCGATTACAGGAAGTGGTGCTTCACCATGACGACCATTAATTGCTTGCAAAAGATCGGCTTGTTCTGTTTTTGTAGGAAGACCTGTTGAAGGTCCGCCACGTTGTACGTTAACAACAACAAGTGGAGTTTCCGTAATAACAGCAAGACCCATCGCTTCCATTTTCAAAGCAATGCCGGGAC
>CAZBYM010000139.1:7335-9052 GCA_964495745.1 uncultured Chryseobacterium sp.
CAGAACAGATCGCGGCAATTTCATCTTCTGCTTGAAAAGTTTTCACTCCATTCGCACGATATTTTGATAACTCATGAAGAATATCTGAGGCTGGCGTAATAGGATAGGAGCCAAGGAATAATTCGAGCCCCGCTTTTTCTGCAGCGCAAATTAATCCAATAGCCGTGGCGTGGTTTCCTGTAATCTGACGATAAACTCCCGGAGTCATTTTCGCCGCATCAACTTTCCAACGCGTGGTGAAAATTTCTGTTGTTTCTCCGTAATTATATCCTGCTTTGAGCGCCGCGATGTTGGCGTTCATGATTTCCGGTTTCTTTCCGAATTTGTCGGTGATAAATCCAACAGTGTAATCCATCGACTTATCAAACATCCAGAAAAGGAATCCGAGAACGAACATATTTTTCGAACGTTCCATCTCCTTCATTCCAAGACCGGAGTCTTTCAAGGATTCTTTGACAAGCTTAGTAACATCGATCTTGTAAACTGTGAAGCCATCCAATGACCCATCTTCCAATGGATTTACGCCTTCAGGATACTTCGCAAGATTCAGATTCTTCTTATCGAAACCAGCTGTGTTTACAATTATGATTCCGCCTTTTTTTACTTTGTCGATATCACTTTTCAGGCCTGCGGAATTCATTGCGATGAGTACGTCATATGAATCACCTGGTGTGTAAATTTCTTTACTTCCAAAATTTACTTGGAATCCGGAAACTCCAGCGACAGTACCAGCCGGGGCGCGAATCTCTGCGGGGAATTCAGGGAATGTACTCAGGTCTTGTCCAAAGAAAGCGGACGTGTCAGTGAACTGTGAACCCGTAAGCTGCATACCATCTCCTGAGTCACCGGAGAAACGAACAACTACATTTTCGGCATGCTTAACTTCAATCGTTTTGCCGCTCTTCTTCTCAATTGTATCCATGATCTATGTAATCTTATTTCAAACGTGTAATGCGTCTTTCTTCGCAGTTAATTCTTCCGGTGTTTCAACATGATCGGGATCGGCAACGCAACAGTCTACTGGACAAACTGAAGCACATTGAGGTTCATCGTGAAACCCAACACATTCGGTACACTTATCCGTAACAATGTAATAGAAGTCAGTAGAAACAGCGTCATGTGATTGCTCAGCATCGCCGGAAATCCCCGACTTTGAGGTGAACGAACCCTTGACAGTAGTATTATATGCAAAATTCCATTCGGCGCCGGGTTCAAAAATTGCCCCATTAGGACATTCTGGCTCACAAGCGCCACAATTGATGCATTCTTCGGTAATTTTGATTGCCATGATTTCGTATGTTTTTTTGGCCGTTGAAAAATCTTACAAATATGGCAATAAGGTGAAGTTTTTCAAAGTTTCTGACAAAATATAAACGGAAACATTTTTACAATCATATTTGTGAAATATTGATATTTACAGCCGAGTAATTAAAACCAACAATTACGCATGGGTTCAGCCGCTTTAATCATGCTTATCATTTGCGGACTCGCATTCGCAGGAGGAGGAATTTACCTCTCAAAAGCGATCGCAAAGTCGACGAAGAATGTGGTGAAAGGTGAAGCATACGAGTGCGGAATTCCAACCTCTGGAACTTCTTGGATTCAGTTCAACGTTGGTTATTACTTGTTCGCCTTGATATTCCTCGTGTTTGACGTTGAATTGGTGTTCTTGTATCCGTGGGCAACTGCGGTAAAAGACTCAGGAATCGTCGCATTC
>CAZBYM010000140.1:0-9042 GCA_964495745.1 uncultured Chryseobacterium sp.
GAGTCAGTACATTTGTCCAATCACACAAGAATAAAATTCAGTAGCCATACGACACCCTATGAAAAAACAACTATTCACATTGCTTGTGACTTTCAGTTTATCGTCAGTCTCTGGCTACTCGCAAACCGCCGCTTTTTCAATGCTTGTTGATTCAGGATGTTCTCCTGTGTGTACAGATTTCCAGGATCTTTCAACCAATGCTATTTCCTGGTTCTGGGATTTTGGTGATGCTACCACTTCTACTGTGCAATTTCCTTCACATTCTTACAATGCACCGGGGTCATACACCGTAGTGCTTACAGCTACATTTCCCAATAACACGACTGGAACCGCTAGCGGTATACTAACAGCCTGGCCTAACCCGATTGGCGCATTTACAACATCTGTTTCGGGGAGCACCGTTACGTTCACCGATCAATCCGTTGGTGCGACAGGCTGGTTCTGGGATTTTGGTGATTCTACAAGCAGCACGCAACAGAATCCAGTACATACCTATGCGGCGGCGGGTAACAAAACCGTTATTCTCCTCGTGACGAGCTCGTACGGTTGCACTGACTCAACTTCAATGAATGTTACTCCAACCAGCATCATGGATCAGGCTCTGTCTATTGGATGGATCGTGTTTCCCAATCCTTCTGAGTACGGTCTGATCACTATTCACTTGGAATCGCAGCTCATGGGCAATGAAATCGTCCGCGTGGAAAATTTATTGGGAGAAATAGTTCTTGAAGAAAATATTTCCAACGATGCTACGCTCGATCTTGCCTCGCAACCGGCAGGAATTTATACCATTCGCGTGGGTAGCGGAGCACCGCAAAAACTGGTTATTCAGAAATAAGCCTCTCCGGGAAATTGTCGCGCATCCTTTCCCAATCAGAAAACATGATTGAATTCTACGACTTGTTCTTTAGTCAAATCATCGCGTAATGGTGGCTGTAATTTACCAATAGGGTGTTAACTTCGCGCCATGATTGAAATCGGCAAGACCCTAGTTTCAGATGATCTAATAGAGAAACAATTCGTTTGCGACCTCAACGCATGTAAAGGTGCTTGCTGCGTACATGGAGAGTCTGGAGCACCGCTTGAAGATGACGAAGCAGAAACCCTTGAAAAGATTTACGATGCTGTTGAACCTTATCTTACGGCGAAGGGGAAGAAGGCCATCAAGAAGCAAGGAAAGTGGTTGGTTGATAGTGATGGCGACAAAGTTACTCCGTTGGTTGGCCCTGAGAAGGAGTGTGCTTACACGGTTTTTGAAAACGGAACTGCATTTTGCGGAATTGAAAAAGCATTTCGTGACGGAAAAATAAAATGGCAGAAGCCAGTTTCATGTCATCTGTATCCTGTGCGTGTTACTGAACACAAAAAATTTACTGCTGTGAATTACGAGAAGTGGGACATCTGCAAGCCCGCATGTGCCTGTGGAGAAAAACTAAAAGTTCCGGTGTACAAATTTGTGAAGACGGCGCTTGTGAGAAAGTTTGGAGCTGAGTGGTACAAACAACTGGAGTTGGCGGCTGATTTTATGGAGAAGCAAGAAGGCAGACGGTAGTCTGGAGACTGGAGACGATTGAGTGAGTTTTCATTCACGAGTCTATCGCCTTGCGACTATCGACTCTCGTCTATCCTCAACAAAGTAAAAAAATCCGAAATTCCTAAAGCAGGTCGCCGTTATTTTTCAGAATTTTTGTACGATCCTCTGGAGGCGTTGTCAATGCTGCAAAAGTCACTAGTTATTAGACGATATAAACACAGCTGCTCCGCTCAGCGTGTTTGTAACTACGACTGTTTGTTAATAGAATAGACTTGACTCTCATCTCATTTTTGCAAAAATTTGTCTCAGGTCAATGTGATGCATCATTATCAGTTAAATGATTCAGCACGAACACCTTAAAAGATAACAGCAGGCTACCGGCCTGCTTTTTTCGCCAGAATAGCCTAACATTCACCATTTTACTAATAATTAACCCCGGAAGAGGAGTCCAATTTTATGAGTGCCACTAACGAACCCATCCTCATTGAAAACAAAGACCGCTTTGTTTTGTTCCCAATCAAGCATCGCGACATCTGGGAAATGTATAAAAAGGCTGAGGCAAGTTTCTGGACTGCAGAAGAAATTGATCTCTCTGCTGATTTACAAGACTGGGCAAATAAACTAAGCGACGATGAGCGTCATTTTATCAAACACGTTCTTGCATTCTTCGCTGCATCTGATGGAATTGTAAACGAAAATCTTGCAGTAAACTTTATCAATGATGTTCAGTATCCGGAAGCGCGTTGTTTCTATGGGTATCAAATCATGATTGAAAATATTCACAGCGAAACATATTCGTTGTTGATCGATACCTACATCAAAGATCCAACAGAGAAAGATCATCTCTTTCACGCAGTCGATCACGTTCCAGCTGTGAAGAAGAAAGCTGATTGGGCTATGCGTTGGATTAACAACGGATCTTTCCCTGAGCAATTAATTGCATTCGCTGCTGTAGAAGGAATTTTCTTCTCCGGTTCTTTCTGCTCCATCTTCTGGTTGAAGAAGCGCGGTTTGATGCCAGGACTTACTTTTTCAAATGAACTTATTTCCCGCGATGAAGGATTGCATTGTGATTTCGCATGCCTGTTGTATGCAAGTCACCTGAATCATAAACTTTCAGTTGAAGCATGCACAGCAATTATTACAGATGCAGTTGAAATTGAAAAGGAATTTGTAACAGAAGCAATTCCTGTGAAGCTCATTGGAATGAATGCAGAATTGATGTGTCAGTATATTGAGTTTGTTGCCGACCGTTTACTTCTTGCTCTTGGTTGTAACAAAGTGTACAACACAACCAATCCATTCGACTTCATGGAAATGATTTCATTGCAAGGCAAAACAAATTTCTTCGAAAAACGTGTTGCGGAATACCAGAAGGCTGGTGTAACATCAGATCGGAGTCAGAATATTTTTTCACTCGACGAAGACTTTTAAAAATAATTTCCCCTACTCAACCCAATTCTCCCCACCAAAAAAAATGCACGCTATATGTATGTAATTAAGCGAGACGGAAGCAAAGAATCAATCAAGTTTGATAAAATCACTGCCCGTATTCAAAAGCTGTGCTATGCGCTCGACCCGGTGCATGTTCATCCTGTAGAAGTAGCCATGAAAGTAATTCAGGGAATTTATCCCGGAGTTACTACCAGCGAGCTCGACAATCTTGCTGCTGAAACTGCAGCTTCGATGACGGTTAAACATCCTGACTATGCCTTGCTGGCATCGCGCATTGCAGTTTCCAATCTTCACAAGAACACTGAGAAGTCATTCTCCAAGACAATGGAGAATCTCTATAAATACATTGATCCGAAAACCGGACAGAAAGCTTCGTTGCTTGCTGAAGATGTGAACGAAGTAATTCAGCAAAATGCACAACTGCTTGATTCTTCAATCATCTATGATCGTGATTTCGGTTATGATTATTTCGGATTCAAAACTCTGGAGCGTTCTTACCTTCTGAAACTTCACGGGAAAGTTGCTGAGCGTCCACAACACATGCTCATGCGTGTTTCTGTTGGTATTCACAAAGAAGATGTTCAGTCTGCAATTGAAACATACAATCTCATGAGTGAGCGTTGGTTTACACACGCTACTCCTACGTTGTTCAATGCAGGAACTCCAAAACCACAAATGTCATCTTGTTTCCTGCTTACAGTGAAAGAAGACAGCATTGATGGAATTTATGACACACTAAAAAACTGCGCGAAAATTTCTCAGAGTGCCGGCGGAATTGGCCTGAGCATTCACAACATTCGTGCAACGGGTTCATACATCAAAGGAACGAACGGAACTTCCAACGGAATTATTCCAATGTTGCGTGTTTACAATGACACGGCACGTTACGTAGATCAAGGTGGTGGAAAGAGAAAAGGTTCTTTCGCTATTTATCTTGAGCCATGGCATGCTGACATTTTCGAATTCCTTGATCTTCGCAAGAACAATGGAAAAGAAGAAATGCGCGCCCGCGATTTGTTCACTGCACTATGGATTCCAGATTTGTTCATGAAGCGCGTTAAAGAAAACGGAACGTGGTCGTTGTTCTGTCCGAATGAAGCGCCGGGCATGTCTGATTGTTGGGGTGAAGAATTTGAAAATCTTTACGCGAAATACGAATCAGAAGGACGGCAGCGCAAAACTATTCAAGCGCAGGATCTTTGGTTTGCGATTCTCGAATCACAAATCGAAACAGGAAATCCTTACATGTTGTTCAAGGATGCGGCGAACAGCAAGAGCAACCAGCAGAATCTTGGAACGATCAAGTCTTCGAATCTCTGCACTGAAATCATGGAGTACACTTCTCCTGATGAAATTGCAGTGTGCAACCTTGCATCGCTTGCTCTGCCGCGATTTGTCATAGACGGAAAATTCGATCATCAACGTTTGTTCGACGTTACATATGTTGTAACGAAGAATCTGAACAAAATCATTGACGGAAATTATTATCCGGTTCCTGAGGCGCGACGTTCGAATATGCGTCACCGTCCGATCGGACTCGGCATTCAAGGATTGGCCGATGCATTCATTCTTCTTCGCCTTCCGTTCGATTGTGATGAAGCCCGTGCATTGAATTCTGAAATTCACGAAACAATTTATTACGCTTCCATGACTGCGTCAAAAGATCTTGCAAAAGAAAATGGCGCATACGAGTCGTACGAAGGTTCTCCTATTTCAAAGGGAATTTACCAGTTCAACATGTGGGGCGTTACACCAAGTCCACGCTGGGAATGGGATATTCTTACTGAAGAAATCAAAAAGTATGGCGTTCGCAATTCATTGTTGCTTGCTCCAATGCCAACTGCTTCTACTTCTCAGATTCTTGGAAACAATGAGTGTTTTGAACCATACACATCGAACATTTATACGCGCCGTGTGTTGTCAGGAGAATTTGTTGTTGTGAACAAACATCTTTTGAAAGATCTCGTGAAGCTTGGTTTGTGGAATGATAATCTGAAGAACAAGATCATCGCCGCGAATGGATCTATCCAGGAGATCGGAGAAGTTCCCCAAAATGTAAAAGATCTTTATCGTACAGTTTGGGAAATTCCTCAGCGTGCTTTGATTGATATGGCCGCAGATCGTGGTGCTTTCATTTGTCAATCGCAATCGTTGAATTTATTTGTACCGAGTCCGAATTTCGGAAAACTAACTTCGATGCATTTCTACGCATGGGAGAAAGGATTGAAAACGGGAATGTATTACCTGCGTACACAAGCAGCAGCTGACGCGATCAAGTTTACGGTTGATCAGGCAGCATTGCTTGTAAATCCGGAAGAAGTAACTGAAACAGAATTAGTGAATGCAGAAACCGGAATGTCGCAGATCACCTGTTCGCTGGATGATCCGGAAGGATGCGAAGCTTGTGGTAGTTAAAATGTAATGTTTTGAAAACTTATGTAGCCCTCTCATCCGACTTGAATCTGGAAGAGAGGGTTTTTTATTGCCTCCCATGAAAGACGAAACAATAGCTATTCTCTCCTCCATCACTGTAGTAGTCATAGAATTGCTAGTGTGCTTTTTTTACATCCGGCGTGCATTGCGAAGAGGATATATTTCGTATTCGGGCAATCATGTGATGTCGCCTGTGCGGAAGTATTATAGGACGGAAAGCCCTTTTGGGTTCTGGGCCGGGATTGGAGTAATCATCTTTGTAGCTACAATTACATTGATGGGGGCCGCTGTATTTTTGCTCGGGGCGATATTCGGAATCAATTTGTGAAGCCGGCATTCGTCGGGCTCTAACGTGATATTGTCGCTTTGAAAATGCCCCGCCAGAGTAAATTCGTATATTCCACCCTCGGTTGTCAATACAGTTGAGCTGATGATAACCGAACCTGATAGCATGAACTATTTTAGACTCTGCAGCGTAGTGATTTCACGACTCGAATTTTTGGGGAAAACTCTATTGCTCCTATTTCTGTTTAGTTCTTTTCAATTGTCTGCACAAACAGATTCCCTGCTTCTCAGTTTACAAAACTCAAAACACGATTCAACACGATTGCGAATTTGTTTAAGCATTGCCGCGCAGCAGACCAATAATAATCTCGACACAACATTTTTTTACTGCGACAAAGCAGAAGCATTCGCCCGCAAGATGAATAATCCGAAAGGTATTGCCGATGCACAGTTTCAGCGGGCTTATGCGGTGTATTACTCTGGAAATGGCGACAGCGCATTAGTCATGTATCACAATCTGCTTGGAGATTATCGCTCGCTTGGAGATTCAGGCGGAGTGGCCGGATGTTATAATAAGTCAGGATTTATTTATCGTGAGCAAGGAGATCCAGCTCGCGCGCTTGAAAACTATCACCAGGCTTTGAAAAGCAATCTCAATGAAGCGAATAAAACCGAAGCTGGCAATTCCTATCTCAACATCGGATTGATTCACCACGATCAGGAAGAGTATAAAGACGCACTGAAGTTCGAACTCATGGGTCTTGCTATGTACGAGCAAGCCCAAGACAAAAACCGTACCGCCAACGCTCTTCTTCGAATAGGAAATGTGTATCTGGATACCAAACAGGATTCGTCGGCCCTGGTATATTATCAAAAGTCATTTGCTATTTCTCAGGAAATCGGGAGCAATAGATTGATTGCGATTTGCCTCAACAATATGGCGATGATTTATACAAATTGGGGTGAGCCGAAACGCGCGCTTGGTTTGTACAAACAAGCATTAGTCATGCGCGAAAAAATTGGCGACAAGAACGGAAAAGCGCTTGTGCTGAATAACATCGGAGACCTTTATACCATACTTGGTCAGCCCGACAGCGGAATCTATTACGCTAACCTTGGATTGAATCTCGCGAAAGACATTGGATACAAAGACATGGAAATGACTTCCTACCTCTCATTGGCGCTGACGTACAAATCAATGGGTAATTTTGAAAAATCCTACGAATATTACATTAAGTATCACACTGTCTATGTTGCGATTAACAATGAGAAAAGTACGACTGAAATCAATCGACTGAATACTTCATTGGAAGCAGAACGAAAACAAAAACAAATCGAACTGCTTTTCAAAGAAGGTGAATTAAGAGAAGCAGCCTATCAACAAGAACGTACAAAAGGTTGGTTCCTTGCCTTGGGTCTGATTGCTGTTGTAGCAGCGGCGGTTCTCCTCTGGATTAACAGCAGAAAAACAAGACGCACAAATATTCTTCTCGAGTCACAAAAATCTGAAATCGCCGAAAAGAAAAAAATTGTGGATGAGCAGCATCGTGACATTGTCGACAGTATTAACTATGCATTGCGGATTCAACATGCCGTTCTTCCTTCCCGCGATGAAATGAAGACGTTATTTCCGGAATCATTCTTGATTTACAAGCCTCGTGACATTGTGAGCGGAGACTTTTGGTGGATGGCTGAAAAGGCTGGCGTAAAAGTAATTGTTGTTGCAGACTGCACAGGACATGGTGTTCCAGGTGCGTTTATGTCGTTGATCGGCACGTCGCTTCTGAATGAAATTGTCAATGAAAAAAGCATTACTGATCCAGGATTAGCACTGAATATGTTGAGTGAAAAAGTAGTGAAGTCGCTTCACCAAAATGAAGAACGCGCAACGGCTCATGATGGAATGGATGTTGCACTTGCAGTCATTGATGAAAACGCAGACTTGCTCATGTTCGCAGGTGCAAATAATTCACTTTATTACACGAACATCGCTGGCGAACTTCACGAACTAAAAGGCGATCGTCAACCAATAGGATTTTATGGAACCAAACATCGGCCGTTTAATGTGCAAACAATGCCGTTGAAAGATGTGACCAACATCTGGATGTTTACCGACGGATACGTTGACCAGTTTTGTGGCAATCAAGGAACACAGTTTGGAAAGAAATACAAATACAGCCGCCTCAAAACAACATTGACTTCTATTCAAAGTCTCAACTCTACACAACAAAAAGAATTTCTCATGAAAACTTTTGAGGAGTGGAAGGGAAGTATGTTTCAGGTGGATGATGTACTTATGATTGGTATCAAATACTATTAATTCGTTCACCGTTATATTGTTCACTGTTAGCAGTTATTAGAGTCAATAAACACAACAATTAATGAAATGAATACTATTGTCAATCTTGCCATTCAGGTTCTCCCGCTCACAACGAGTAAGGATTAATATGCAGTGATCGACGAGGCCATTGCAAAAATTCATGCTTCCGGATTGAAATACAAAGTTTGTCCTTTCGAAACAGTTGTTGAAGGCCCATATGATCAGGTGATGAAACTGGTAGATGACATTCAACAAGTGTGTTTTGATTCCGGAGCTGAAGAATTGTTGATCAACATGAAATTGCAAAGGAGAAATGGGAAGGATGTTTTTATTGACGAGAAAACAGGGAAATATTAATGTGCTAATTATTAATATGCTAATCTGCTAATGCGCACAAAGCCAACACACCGTTGCAACAGCGCAGCTTCATTGAAAATTACATATCCGACACCCATTAGCACATTAACATATTAGCAAATCAGCAGATTATGAAACGAGTAACAGCTATCGGCGGAATTTTCTTCAAATGCAAAGACCCAAAAGCGCAACGGGAATGGTACGCAAATCATCTTGGATTCAAGACCGACGATTACGGAGCAACATTTGAATGGAGAAAATCGGACGCCCCGGAAGAGAAAGGACAAACGGTTTGGAGTACCTTCAAAAACGACACCGACTATTTTGCGCCATCTACGAAAGAGTTTATGATCAACTACAGAGTGGAAAATCTGGTTGAGTTGCTCGCTGAGCTGCAGAAGGAAGGCGTTACGCAAGTAGGAGAACTCCAGGAATACGACTACGGAAAGTTTGCACACATCCTGGATCCGGAAGGAAACAAGATTGAGTTGTGGGAATCGATTGATAAGGAGTTTGAGAAAATGGTGGGAGATGTTGTGACAAAGTAAAATCCAATCAGCGCTTGATTAATTTCTTAGAAAGCGATTCCGTCTCTGAAGAAATTTCAAGAAAGTAAATTCCATCTGGCAGGTCTTTGAAATCAATTGAATCTGTCGAT
>CAZBYM010000141.1:0-8990 GCA_964495745.1 uncultured Chryseobacterium sp.
GGGATCAGCGCAGCTAATCCCCATTTCAAATTCTCACGCAGATCGTCGGTATTTCGTTGTTGCAGGACCCACCCCCTGGGATCAGCGCAGCTAATCCCCATTTCAAATTCTCACGCAGATCGTCGGTATTTCATTGTTTCAGGACCCACCCCCTGGGATCAGCGCAGCTAATCCCCATTTCAAAATTCTCACGCAGATCGTCGGCATTTCATTGTTTCAGGACCCACCCCCTGGGATCAGCGATAGCTAATCCCAACTCCTAGGGTCTCAACCCTCAAAGCCTTAAGATGCCTTTCAGTGTTAGCGCCCTTGAACCAAACCATTCCGTAATTTAGTCGAATGCGCATCACCTTCCTCGGAACCGGCACTTCTCAAGGCGTCCCAATTATTGGTTGCGAATGCCTTGTGTGCTTGTCTGCAGATTCAAAAGATAACAGACTTCGCAGTTCTGTGATGATCGAAATTGACGGAACAACTATTGTTATCGATAGCGGCCCTGATTTTCGTCAGCAAATGTTACGTGAGAAAGTCAAAAAACTGGATGCCGTAGTTTTTACGCATGAGCACAAGGATCATCTTTCTGGATTGGATGAAGTCCGTGCATTTAATTTCATTACGAAAGGAAAACCTGTTCCGGTTTATGCGACTGAGCAAGTTCAAAGGGCAATCAGAAGAGAGTTTGCGTACATTTTTGAAACACCAGAGTATCCTGGCATTCCCAAAATAGACATTCATACAATTACAAATACTCCGTTTTCTATCCAAGGGCATGAGATAATTCCTATCCAGGTTTATCATCATTTGCTTCCTGTGCTCGGATTCAGAATCGGGGGATTCGTTTACATCACTGATGCCAATCGTATTGACGAAGAGGAAAGAAAAAAGATTCGTGGTGCTGATGTAATTGTTCTTAATGCTCTTAGACGCGAAGCGCATATTTCACATTTTACTTTTCAGGAAGCAGTTGATTTGGTTGCTGATCTCAAACCAAAGCAAGCATATTTCACACACATCAGTCACCAACTAGGCAAGCATGAAGATGTGAATAGTGAATTACCTGCTCACATTCGCATTGCTTACGACGGACTGAAACTCGAATTGTGATTCGAGAAAATAAAAAGTCCCATCCCGGAAATAATCGGAATGGGACTTGACAATATTGAGATTGGTTATGCTGCGCTTTTCATCGGATCATCCATCATCACTATGTCACTTACTACAATTTCTGTGGTAGTGCGTTTCTGTCCGACTTTATCAACCCATGTACGGGTAACTAATCGGCCAGTAATTCCAACCTTCCGGCCCTTAAACAAGTATTGCTCTGCTACATCTGCTTGTTTTTCCCAAGCGATGAGGTTGAACCAATTTACGTTGCCCGCTTTCTTTTCACCTTCCGCAGACTTGGTGTAGTTGACATGTGCCAATGTAAAACGGGCAATTTTCTTACCCGTGGTTGTTGCTTTCACTTCCGGATTCATTCCGAGATTCCCGATTAATTGTACGTTGTTCGCTTGCATCTTGTTCGTTTGCATCTTTCTTAAAATTAAATTGGTTAAATAAATAAACTGTTTTGGTTTCATGCCGTTGTGGCGAATCGACGGTGCAAATGTGTGGAAGCAATTTTGGACTAGTCGGTTGTTAAGTACTTGTAGTCGATTGTAAGTACTTGTAAACGTTTGTAAACGGATACCTCGTTGAGAATTACCTTGATGAAAGAATTGCGGAACAATAAGGATTTCTCCCCCAAAGGGTGACCCTTTGGGGGTACAACCAACACTTTTCCACGCAACTAACCGAACCGAACACAAAAAAAGCCCCGAAGGGCCTTCTTTTCTTATCCAGAAATAATTACTCGGCAGTCCTGAAAGTCCCATTGATTCGAACCGTTCCGATCTGCTCGCTATCTGGTTTCTCTACTGCCAAAGTGAAAGTGCCACAAGCCTTGTCACCTTCAATAAAGTCGAGTTTTACTATTCCCTGCTCGGGCATACTTGCAACCCAGTTAAAATAAACTGTGCCTTTTGAAGTGAGCATAGTAGTGAAGGAGCTATAATCGCCTTCTCCGTCGCTGTGTTTATACGTTGCTGCTTCAATCTTTTTGCCATGACGTGAACGGAGGTCTACAAGGATATCCACTTGGTCGTCTTTGCGATCTCCAACAAGATCAGCCGATGCATAATTCTTAAGCGTGAGTGTTGCTGTTGAATCTGTTGACCATACAATGCTCGACTGTTTGACTTCAAAATTTCCCATCTCCAAAGTATAATCTCCAGACATACCGTACTTGTAACCTTTCACCGTAATCGCAATTTTGGAGGCGTCCTTGCACATTTCACCATACGTTGGTTTTGGTGCTTCCGCTTGCGCAGAATCTTTGCCTGTCGAGTCAGCAGCAGAATCTGTTCCGCTTCCTCCGCAGGAAACAAGTAACATGGTAGCGATCAACATCGCCGGGAGAATAATCTTTTTCATAAGGTTGTATAAGGGTTAGGTTTTTCGAAATGTAGCGAAAAGAATTTTTCGGCCGCAGAAAAACTTACTTGCGATCACGATTATTTATACAATTTACTACAATGCTATCCAATTGCGCGAAACCAATATCTCCAGGTACGAAGCTATTGTCTTTGGTTTTGGGAGAATAAATTCGCGTTGCTGGAATATTCCCTTGCCACAAAGAATCTACTTTCGGAATCCATTCATTGTCGTATAACTCATCTAGAAAATTCACTTCGCACTTGAGCTTTTTCTTTTCAATAAATGGAACTAAACGAGAATCAATATCCTTCTTGAAATCAGTGGATACCAGAATAACTTTTACTTTTTTGTCCTTGTAAAGCGAATCTATTTTTTCAAAGTATGGAAGTTCTTCTACACATGGTACACACCAAGTCGCCCAGAAATTGACGACGTAGATGGTGTCGTTGCCATTGAGCATTCTCTTATTCAAATCATCTAACTTGATTTTTGGAATAGAGCTCACAAAAATTGTCCCTGAGAGCAAAATACTACATGCAATTGCCTTAAATGCCATGGTGATAGCAAATGTAAGTATTAACCCGAAGAGCGAAGGAAGAGCTATAGCTGGATTATCCCGGCAAAACACTAAATTTGATGTATCACAAACTCAACTATGCAGGGCTCCCTGCCTCTTTACAAAATCATTGCACCTGCTATTCCTTCTGCTGGAGTTTATTTCTTCACAACAGATAGCGGAATGCAGTATGAAGTTCGTTTTGGCCGACGCCAGGACAATATTCTGCACGCCACAATCGTATTCGGAGTAATCAATGATGAATTCGATGGCGAAGAATACATTGTAACGAATAGGGGTGAAGTGTTTCGTGTGATGAGCACCATCGTGAAAATTGTGAAAATGTTCATGGTTGAACATCCGAAAATTGTTTCCTACGAGTTCACCGGAATTCCAAAGGAAGGCGAGGAAGAAGAAAAGTCTTCACAACGGACTGCATTGTACAAACGTTATTTGCCACTAATTTTCGAAACAGGATTTGAATTCAATTTCAAAGGGAATTCGGCATTGGTGACTCGAACTTCGCGATTCTAGATCTCTATTTCTTCTTGACAGGTGCTGGAAGTTTCTCCTTAAACTCAACTTCACACGGAACCATTAGTTGATCTTCCATCACAATCAAATCACAACTTGTGGTTGTCATGATCATTGTTTTAGGTGTGCCATCCGGCATTTCTATGAGCATTTCAGATGAAGTTGCTGAGGGCCCTTCAAATACGAAAGGCTCTTCAAAACTACTTGCGAGATCAATGTCCTTGATGTGATATTTGGTTCCGAATATCTTCGTGTAAATTCCAACAATGGCTCGAGTGATGCTCACATTAATCAGATTCTTTGTTCGGTCATACCAAATCACTACGTCTCCCACGCAATTAGTCGAATAGCTGAAAGGACCTGCTACAACATTGACGTCTGTGATGAACTCTGCTTTGCCGGGATGCAAATAGATTTTTGGACTGATCAAAGTCCATGTAAAAGTATCTTCCACGAAAAGTACTTTGTACGGCTCCTTTCCCGTTATATTTCCCATTGCAACAAGGCTCTTGTTAATCATCTCTTCATGCAAAATAACTTTCAGATCATTTGGTGGATTAGTCATTACCTGCTGCGGAGGTGGAACCGGTTTTGGCGCCACCATGATTGGACGCTTGGAGCGACACGCACTTGCAACGACTAATGAAATGCTCACAAGGAGTACGAAAAGATTCCTAATCACTTGCCAAAGTTAAGCGGCAAGGTTTTTGTTTACATTTATTCGTGTAATATTTAACAAACTATGAAAATCATTTTCCTAACAGCCGCTTTTTGTGCGTTCGCACTTGCAGAACCTCCAGTCGGGGATGTTTTTCCTGAACTAAAGGCAGAAACTCTGGACGACAAATCAATTTCATTCCCTGCCGATACCAAAGGAAAATCAACTTTGATTTGTATGGCTTATTCTTCGGATGCAGAGAAAGATCTCAAAACATGGTATGAGCCTACATATGACAAGTTCATTGCGAAAACTGAACTCATGTCTGACATGTATGATGTGAATGTGTATTTCATCCCGATGTTCACCGGCGTTAAGGCATTGGGTGCCGACAAAGCGAAGAAAGACATGAAAGAAAGCGTGCAGCCAGATTTACAGCCACATGTTGTTGTTTATCGCGGAGAACTTGAAGCGTATAAGGCGAAATTGAAAATGGACGACAAGGCGAAGCCTTACATCTACGTTCTCGACAAGGAAGGGAAGATTCTGTTTGTGACGTCCGGTGCTTACACTGAGGACAAAATGGATGAAATAGACGAGTTTATCGAATAGCAAACATTCTCAGACCGAAGGATGCTTGTCATCCTGAGCGTAGTCGAAGGGTTAAGCTACTACCTTTGCGTTTGGATATTTCACCATCCACATTTCAAGTGCTTTCTGTGACTTCACCATGATTACGGTACGGTAATCAACTTGAAGTTTAATAATGTCGGCTCCAGTAGTTCTTGGTGCAACTGGCTTCGCTTTACGTACTCTCATATTTTTCATTGATTTGCTTTCGCGAACAAGAACGAGTGGTTTCATTTTCTGTTGTTTTATTCCTTACAAAAGAAAGAAGATTTCGCGTGCGGAGGCACACATATTCGTCCAGTGGGCTGAAACAGACGATGACCGGGTTATGGTTCTTTGAGTTTGAATAAAGGTGGCGAATTTGATCAATTCTCGGCCTTTTATCACACATTGGCGCTCTAAATATTGCGCTTCTTACGATAAACTCTCGCTGAACGAAACAATGATGCTAACTCAACTTTTGGTCACAAAAAAGCCCTTCCGGTAAACAGAAGGGCAGGGATGTATAGTTAACCAAAAAATCAGTCTATCAACTTGGCTTCAGGGTGTCTGGTCATCCACATCTCAAGTGCTTGCTTTGTCTTCACGATTACAATCGTGCGGCTGTTGATCTGCAACTTGAACTTCTCTCCCAGACTTACTACTTGTTTTTGAATCTTGTTATTTTTCATTGTATTGTTTATTTGTTACTGTATAGACGGCTAATACCGTGCAATAGTTGTGTTTGTTAACATTAATTCTGAGAATTGTTTTCAACAACGTTAGATCGACCGGATTTGCCCGTTTTTCGCTCTCGAAATACAATTTCGCGGTCTGCCACATCAATCTCAATTTGTCCGCTTTTTGGAACTTTTCCTGCCAGAATCTGTTTTGATAACTCGTTCAACACTTTTTTCTGCAAGACTCGCTTAACTGGTCGCGCTCCAAATTGAGGATCAAATCCTAGCTCAGAAAGCCAACCTATTGCAGCTGCGGTTGCAGACAGTTGAATTCCATTTTCTTCAAGCATTTTCGCTATCGAATTGAATTGCAAATGAACAATCTGATCAACATCTTCCCTTGTAAGCGGAGTGAACATGATAATTTCATCGATACGATTTAGAAATTCCGGACGAATCTGCTTCTTAAGCATTTCGAAAACTTCAACTTTTGTATTCGCAAGAACCTGTTCGCGATTTTTCTCCGTCATCTTTTCAAAATTTTCCTGAATGAGATGAGAACCCATGTTGGAAGTCATGATGATGATTGTGTTTTTGAAATTCACAACACGACCCTTATTGTCGGTTAATCGTCCATCATCCAATACCTGAAGCAGAATATTGAAAACATCAGGATGGGCTTTTTCAATCTCATCAAGCAAAATCACAGAGTAAGGTTTTCTGCGAACTGCTTCTGTCAATTGTCCCCCTTCTTCGTATCCAACATATCCGGGAGGCGCTCCAACCAGACGCGATACTGAATGTCGTTCTTGATATTCGCTCATGTCAATCCGCGTCATCGACTGATCATTGTTGAACAAAAATTCCGCTAGCGCTTTCGCCAATTCCGTTTTCCCGACACCTGTTGTTCCAAGAAAAATGAAAGAGCCAATTGGCTTTCGGGAATCCTGTAATCCAGCACGACTTCTTCTCACTGCGTCAGCCACAGCTTCAATTGCTTCATGCTGCCCAACAACCCGTTTGTGCAATTCTCCTTCGAGATGCAACAATTTTTCTTTCTCACTCTGCAACATTCGGGTGATTGGAATTCCTGTCCAATTACTCACAACGCTTGCAATATCCTCACTGTCGACTTCTTCTTTGATCATTTGCAAACCATCACTTTGCTTCTCGATCAATTCCGCTTTTGCTTTCTCTAAACGCGCTTCAGACTCTTTGATTCTTCCATAACGCAATTCTGCAACCTTTCCATAATCTCCAGCACGTTCAGCTTGTTCCGCCTGAAGTTTGAGATTCTCAATTTCTTCCTTCGCTTTCTGAATGGCTTCAACAATTTCTTTCTCCGATTTCCATTTCGCTGTCAAATCAGCTCGCTTGTCATTGAGTTCTGCAATTTCTTTATTCAAGAATTCCATCTTCAACGTATCATTCTCACGTTTGATCGCTTCACGCTCAATTTCCAATTGACGGATCTTGCGTTCAATATCTTCCAGTTCTACCGGCATCGTATTGATTTCCATCCGAAGTTTTGATGCTGCTTCGTCAATGAGATCAATTGCTTTGTCAGGAAGGAAACGATCGCTGATATATCGCTGCGAAAGTTCTACAGCTGCAATAATCGCTTCGTCTTTGATTCGCACCTTATGATGCGCTTCGTATTTCTCTTTGATTCCCCGTAGAATTGAAACTGCATCTTCCGTGGAAGGCTCGTCAACCATTACTTTTTGAAATCTCCGCTCAAGTGCTTTGTCTTTTTCGAAATATTTCTGGTATTCATTCAAAGTTGTTGCTCCAATTGCACGTAATTCTCCTCGAGCCAAAGCAGGCTTGAGAATATTTGCTGCGTCCATTGCACCTTCGCCACCACCTGCACCAACAAGAGTATGAATTTCATCTATGAAAAGGATAATATCTCCATTCGCACCAATTACTTCTTTGATAACGGCTTTCAGGCGCTCTTCAAATTCACCTTTGTATTTCGCTCCGGCGATTAATGCGCCCATATCAAGCGAGAAAATTTGTTTTGTTTTCAAATTCTCCGGAACATCACCATTGATGATACGATGGGCAAGTCCTTCTGCAATTGCCGTTTTCCCTACGCCAGGTTCGCCAACAAGTAAAGGATTGTTCTTCGTTCGTCTGGACAGAATCTGCAATACTCTGCGAATTTCTTCATCACGTCCAATTACAGGATCCAGTTTTCCTTTTCGCGCCTGATCATTGAGATTGACCGCATATTTTGAAAGCGAATTATACGTCTCTTCCTGAGATGCGCTTGTTACACGTTCACCTTTTCGTAAATCTTTGATGGCCGCTTTCAGATCTTTTGCATTTATTCCCTGATCTTTCATCATCTGCGCCACCTGATCTCCTGATTCGAGAATTCCTAATAACAGGTGTTCGATTGAAACAAACTCATCATTAAATTCCTTCAGGCTATTTACGGCCTTCAAGAGGGCTTTATTTGCGTTATTAGATAGGTATTGTCCTCCACCATCCACTTTTGGATAAGATTG
This sequence comes from uncultured Chryseobacterium sp., assembly GCA_964495745.1. Classification (GTDB taxonomy): domain Bacteria; phylum Bacteroidota; class Bacteroidia; order Palsa-965; family Palsa-965. The sequence continues at coordinate 8,029 of CAZBYM010000141.1, forward strand.
AACTATGCGATCTACAACCTCGCTAAACAGCGCGTTGTTAAGATGAAGTTTTTTGAGAAGAAATGGTGTCACATTCTCATCTACGGCAAGTATGCCTTTCAAGATATGACCGGTTTCAACCGCTTGGTGTCCATCAGTAGTGGCAATTTGTTGCGCCTGTTGAATGGCTTCCTGTGATTTGAGTGTAAAATTGTTGAGGTTCATGGACAATAGTATTTACTTAACTCGCTCAAACCTCGAACCACAATGCTATTCATGGAAATACAGGAAAGTTTGTCAGTTAAGTCAACTTCGTGAAGCCAAACTGACACGAAAAGAATCATTTATTGTTTTGGACCTGAAGTTATGGCAATAAAAAAAGCCGCCTCGGCACCGGAGTGACGAGACGGCTTTGAATTTTACCTGTTAGAGCGTTTACTCAACAATCACTTTAGAAGTAGTTGAAGAAGTACCAGCAGTTACAGTTACGAAATACATTCCGGACTCAAGGTTAGATGTATTCAACTGAACTGTATTAGCACCAGAATTCAAGTTGCGGTTCTCAGTAATTACTGCCTGACCAATTGCGTTAAACATTGTGATGACAACTTCCTCATTATTATTAAGAGTGATGTTAACATTCAATGCTTCGTTAGCAGGGTTAGGGAAAGTTGAAACTGTACCGAAAGAAGCAACAGCTTCGTTGATTCCAATTGCAAGTGTGAATTCACTTTCGTCGAAAGTTACGTTCTCAGTGTAGTAGTGGTCAGCAACAGTTGTCATGTTAAACGAACCATCACGGATTGTAGAATGTGATGATGGAATCGTGTATGTACTTCCGCTGATCAAAGCATTGTTTGAATTGTAGTGCCAGTAGAAATCCTGAGTTGTAGTGAACTGTTTACGCGCGGTACGCATAGTTGTAGACCAATCAACACCTACACCAAAAAGGTCACCAAAAGCGTTCTCTCCGGCAGCAAGGT
>CAZBYM010000142.1:0-8978 GCA_964495745.1 uncultured Chryseobacterium sp.
CCCGGCCGCGCGCGGAGCATTCAGCGCGAACACCCGAAACGGGAATGGGATTTATTATTATCCCGATGGGAGTAAATACACCGGAGACTGGGTTGATGGAAAACGGAATGGTGATGGAGTGATGAATTATGACGCTGGAAGTATTTATGATGGTGAATGGGTGAACGACACGATTACCGGTCAGGGAAAGTGCACTTTCTCCAATGGAAATATTTACATCGGCCAATGGAAAAATGGAAAGTTTCACGGAACCGGAACCTATTTTACGCCAGACGGTAAATCCTACACTGGAGAATGGGAGAACGGCGAAAAAGTAAAAAAGCGCAGACGTAAAAAGAAAAAGTAGACTCGCTGCGAATTCCTACTTTCCCAGCTTCGCGTACTACATTCTTATTCCGATCACCAGAATATCATCCACCTGCTCGTAACCACCCATCCATTCTACAATTGCTAAACGCAAAGATTCGTGTTGATCCTTACAATCGTGTTGCGAGATTTCGATGAGCATATCATGAAATTTCTTTACCATGAATTTTTTTCCTTTCGGTCCGCCAAACTGGTCAGCGAATCCATCCGTGAAAATGTAAATCATCGACCCCTTCTCTACATTCAACGTATGGCCGGTAAAATTCCGCTCTTCTTCTCCTTGTAATCCACCAATGGCCATTTTATCTGCGCGGACTTCTTTCATCGTTTTATCATGAACAATAACGAGTGGCCGGTTTGCGCCGGAATAATGTACAATGCCATTCGCAAAATCAAGTCGCACAATCGCAACATCCATTCCATCGCGTGTTTCGCTTCCCGCATCCTGGTGAAGTGCCGCGCGAATATCTTTGTGTAAACGATTCAAAATCAAAGCCGGGTCAATTTCGTTTTTGTGTCCCACAGCTTCATTTAAAAGTGTGTTTCCAATCATACTCATAAATGCCCCCGGAACGCCATGACCTGTACAATCTGCAGCAGCAACAAGTACTTGTCCGTCGATCGCATTTTCATTGGGGCGAGCAAGCCAATAAAAGTCTCCGCTTACAACATCGCGCGGAATGTACAGTACAAATGAATCCGGAATAAGTGTCTTTAATTCTGCTTCGGAAGGCAATATCGCTTCTTGAATTCTTCGCGCATAATTTATACTATCGCGAATATCTTTATGTGCCGAAGAAACTTTTTCCTTTTCGTCATTCAACTCGGCAGTTCGTTCTTCCACGCGAGATTCCAGCACTTCTTTTTCCCGTCGCAGATTTCTTTCACGCCTTCGAATAAAAATCCAAGTGCCCGAAATTGTCAACAACACACACAAAGTATAAAACCAATTTGTTCTCCAAAACGGCGGAGAGATATTCACTTTCACCTCGGCTATTTTCCCATTCCAGACCCCGTCGTTGTTAGAAGCCATAACACGAAAAGTATATTCGCCGGGATCAAGATTCGTGTAGGTTACAAAACGACGATTGCCCGCCTCAACCCAATCGTCATCAAATCCAACCATCATATACTTGTACTTATTCTTCGCAGGATTTGTGAATTCCATTCCCGCAAATTCAAAAGAGAAAAAATAATCGCGCCACGACAATTCAATTGTTTTCGCAATGCTGATGTGTTCCTTCATTGGGTAAGGATCATTCAGAACAGTAAATGAAGTGAACACTGCATCGGCCGGAGTTTGATTAATGGTGATTTGCTGCGGATAAAAAGCAGTAATGCCCATCGTACCTCCAAACCAAATCTGACCTGAGCGAGTTTTGAAAACCGCGTTCTGATTGAATTCATTTCCCTGCGTGCCATCCTCAGAATTGTAATTTCTGATTTCCCTTGTAAGCGGATTCAATTTGCAAATTCCCTTGTTCGTGCTGATCCACAATTCATCTTTATCGCCCTGAATAATAGAATTAATCCCGTTGTTCGGCAATCCATCTTTTTCTGAAAAATGTGTTATCTCTTCTCCGTTTTTGTAAAACAATCCAACTCCTCCTGTGCCAATCCAGAGTCCTCCATGATCATCCGCTAATACACATGCAACATCCTCTCCGGGCGATTGCCATTCGAGCGTCACTTTGCCTGTCGCTCTCTCAAACAAATAAATCTGCCCGGCTGACATGGTAACCCGCAATGTTGTCGGTGACGCAATCGTAATGCTGGTAACAAAACTTTTTGCCGATACAGTGTCAGCCGGATCCAACAAATACGTGGTAAAATTATCTGCTGAAGAATTATACCTCTGAATCTTTGAACCGGCACCGAGCCAGATCACACTATCGGGATCACAAGCAATTGCTGAAATAATATTTGCTCTAAGATCATTTGGTCCGCCACCCGAATTATATTTTCGATATGAATTTTTTTCTGGCGAATACGCGTGCAGCCCACCTCCTGTTGTGCCCATCCAGATTGTACCATCAGGATGGCGAACCAGACATTGAATATTGGAAATGTTTGTGGGCGCAGTTTTTGATTCGGGCATCATGATCGTCCGCTCAAATTTTTCTGTCAATGAATTGTAGTGAACAGGCCCTCCTCCTGTACCAACCCAAATTCCATCTGCTCCATCCGTACAAAACGACCAGATCGCTGGTGCAGGAAGCGCTGTAGCATCGTATGGATTATATCGAAAGTGCGTGAATGCGGAAATTTTTTCATTGAGAACATTTACTCCGCCTTGCCAACCTCCACACCAGATGTGATTACTTCTGTCAATTCCAACACTCCAGATATTATTATCATTAATTGAACTCGGATCACTGATGTCATTGGTGTATCGTGCCGTTTTTTCTGTAGCTGGATCATACATGAACAATCCTGTTTCCGCAGTTGCGCACCAGATGCGTCCGAGAAGATCTTCGCAGATGTTCCAAATCATACCTCGTGGATCTTCCATATTTCCTGAGACAGAAATATATCGCATCGTTTGTGTTGCAGGATTCCACTCATTCATTCCTTTGCCCCAAGTGCCAATGTAAATTTTGCCGCTTCGCGCTGCGAAAATCCCTCCACGCACATTCGGGTAATTCAATTGTCCTGCACCTTCGTGATACGATGTAAATTGTTTGCTCTTCGGATTAAACTCACAAATTCCATGCGCCCAAGTACTAATCCAGATATGCCCATCTGGTGCGCAAGAAATTCCACGCACGTCATCTCCGCAAAGCGAACTTCCCGATCCGGAAGCGGCTGAATAATGTATGAACTTCCCTGTTTTAGGATCGAACACACTGAGTCCTTTGTCAAGAGTTCCAATCCAGATATTGCCTTCACGATCTTCTTCCATATCCGTGACTGCATCGCTGATTGGCCCAGCATCTCCAATTCCGGAAGGATATCGAACGAAATTATTTGCTGCGCGATTGTATCTACAAAATCCGGTCCGTGTGCCAACCCAGAGATTCCCAAAATTGTCGGAGACAACTGCACGTACACTGTTTCCGGAAATGGAAGTGGTGTCTTCAACATCGGGCTTGTAATCGACAAAGGAATATCCATCGAACCGATTCAGCCCATCTTGAGTGCCGATCCACATAAATCCAAAATTGTCCTGCTCAAAACAATAAACAGAGTTTTGCGACAAGCCTTGTTCAGTAGTATAATGCCTGAATCGCGCTCCTTGGTTAGCCCAAAGATTGAGCGTGCACACCCAGAAAAGAAAAAATCCTTGGAAAGCTCTTGTCACAGGATGTGAAATTTGTCAAAAATGTACAAAACCATTTCGAATTAAAATAAACAGGCCCCATTAAGCGACCCTAGAGTGTAAATTTGTGCGCTAATGAGAACTGGGCCGAGCATTACTGGAATTCTTATTTTTTTAGGATTTCTTCTACTTGTTGATCTATACGTTTTCTCGTCTGTAAAGACGATGACGATTGGTCTTGAAGTACGCACACGCAAGATAATACATTGGGCGTATTGGTTGTTAAACACCGCACTATTCGCATGGTGCATTTCGTTGCTGTTGACGGCGAGTCCTGAGAAAGGAATGCCAAGAGCCTTCATGACTTTCTTCGGAGTATGGGTCATGTTCTTTGTTCCAAAACTTCTTGTTCTGCTTGTTATTGGAACGGAAGATGTTGTTCGAGGAATTCGCGCGCTTTATGCTCTAGGTTATAATGCGGTCAGCGATACTGGAGGCCTGTCAGTGGGAATTGGCCGGAGAGAATTTTTGAGTCGCGCTGCTGGAGTTGTTGCTCTTATTCCATTTGTTGGCATTGCACACGGAATGATTTCCGGAAAATTCAGATTTCGTGTGAGGCGGGAAACACTGTACTTCGACGACCTTCCCGCGGCATTTGATGGATTCACAATTACTCAGTTGAGTGACATTCATGCGGGCAGTTTCGATCCCGAGTCGCACAAAGAGGATGTCAAACTCGGAATTGCTTTAGCGCAAAGTCAGAAGTCTGATCTGTTTGTTTTCACTGGCGATTTAGTGAACAATCTTGCTGATGAAATGTTGCCGTGGAAAAAAGAATTTTCGCAATTAAGATCACCTTATGGACAATTTTCAATCCTGGGAAATCATGATTACGGCGATTATTTTTATGGACACGAAACTTCTCCAGCGAAAACAGAAAACTTTGAGCGTTTCATTCAAACACATCAGGATATTGGATTTGATTTAATGCGTGACCGACATCACATCATTGAAAAGAATGGAGAGAAAATCTATTTGCTGGGTGTTGAAAATTGGGGCGGAGGTGGATTTCCTAAACTTGGAAAATTGGAAAAAGCGTTAGAAGGCGTTCCGGAAAATGCATTCAAAATATTACTGTCACATGATCCATCACATTTCGACCAAGTCATAAGCAAACACGAGACGAACATTCACCTTACTCTTTCCGGACACACACACGGCGCTCAATTTGGATTTGAAATTCCCGGCTTGAAATGGAGTCCCGTGCAATTAAGATATTCCCGCTGGGCTGGATTGTACAAGGAAGCAAAACGTCACTTGTATGTAAATCGCGGATTTGGATTTCTTGGTTTTCCTGGAAGGGTCGGAATCTGGCCGGAGGTTACTGTACTTACGCTTAAGAAAACTAGTGTTTAATTTGAGAATATGCTAATGTGGTAATTTGCTAGTTGGTGCATCCACTTGAACAAAGTTTGTTCTGCGCTCGCTGATTAGCAAATTAACATATTAACCAAACTAGCAAATTAACTCACCCTAAATCCAATCAACAGCATATCATCGGTCTGCTCGAATCTCTTTCCATCTTCGGACGGATAAGACATCCACGCGTCAATTGCTTTGTTAACCGCACTGTGTTGTTCCGGCATCGAATGAGCGCTGTTATCAATAAGCAATTGTTGCAATTGTTTGTACTTGAATTTTTTTCCTTTCGGCCCGCCAAATTGATCGGCGATTCCGTCTGTGAAAATATACACACAATCGTCCTTCTCAAGTTGTATCGCAATTGATTTGAACGGACGCGACTCTGTCACATATGCGCCGATGGGTTGTTTGTCGCCACTGAATTGCATGAGCTCTCCATTTCTTACGAGATACAGCGGATTGTTCGCTCCGGCAAATTCCAGTTTTCTTGTTTGCATGTCGACTCCACAAAGCGCGATATCCATTCCGTCTTTAATTGAAAAATCATCGCCGGCTTTTTGTTTGAGTGTTCTTATCACACCTTGGCTTAAATAATCCAATGCCTCTCCGGGGTTGTTGACTTTTGGATCAGTTAACGTTTGCTCCAGAATTGTATGTCCTACGATGCTCATGAATGCTCCAGGAACTCCATGGCCAGTACAATCAAGCGCCGCTACCAAAGCGAGCTTTGTGCCTTTCCCTTTTTCTGGTGTCGTTGTAACCGCGTTTGCCCAATACAAATCTCCACTCACAATATCTTTCGGACGATAGAACACAAAGAAATCATCAAGCACCTCCTTCATCTCTTCTTCAGTTGGCAGAATCGCTTCCTGAATTCTTTTTGCGTAGTTGATGCTATCCGTAATGTCTTTGTTCTTTTGTTCGATAACATGCGACTGCAACGCAATTTCCTTTTCCATTTTCAAGCGCTCCGTGATATCACGAGCGTAAATTACAATTGCAGGTCGCCCGGCGAACGGAGCAACTTTTGCTGAGCACTCAACCGGAAGAAGTTCTCCATTTTTCTTCAGGAATGGAATATCCTTGTAAATCATGCCTTTCTTTTCCCATACGTCTGCCACGATGCTTGAACTTTTTTCCAGCATGTCTTTCGGATGAAGATCGAAAAGTTTTTTCCTGAGAATTTCTTCCTGTGTATAGCCAAGCAATTCCGCCGCTGAAGGATTTGTCTGGTGAATCCTTCCGTCTACAATATCAATTACAATCAAGGCATCATTCGCCTGATCAATTATACTTTGATAGTTACTGATATCACGGTCAATTTTGCCGGAAGATGTTTTCGCTTTTTTTACTTCAAGAAAAAAGTAAATAGCCACGATCATAGCAATCAAAAACAAAACCGAACTAACAATTACAGGAACCATCGTAGCTGAATTAATACTTAATCGAGTTGTTCAACAATCGGGAATATTGTTGAAGGATTCAAAAATTCTCCGACTTTATCCGGACGGGAAATGTAACGTACGATTCCCTCTTTATCAATAAGAAAAGAAGCCGGCAAAGGAATTCCTTCATCGTACTGCTCCGCAAATTGGTTGTCGTACTCGCCCAACTGCACACCATATGTCATTGCTGTCTTCTGTTTATCATCAGCAAGCACGCTGAAGTCGAGTCCCAATCGCTCTACCATTTCCCTGTTCACTCCTACAGGATCCGGACCAATTGACATTACGTAAACATTCTTTTTTGCAAAAGTTTCCTTTTCCTTTTGATACGTTCTGAGCATCATGTGACAACCGGGACACCAATCTCCGCGAACAAAAATCAGAAGCAGGTGACGCTTGCCAATAAAATCAGAAAGTTGTGCAATATTCCCATCCTGATCAGGCAGCGCAAATGGCGGGGCATAGGCTCCAATCGCAAGTTTATACCCTTTCAAAGTATGCGTGCTCAGCTGTTTTTTGTCTTTCAGGATTCCCCGAGCAATGAGAATGGCGAAAAAGAATCCTGGCGCAGGAACAAACCAGGTTGCCCATGAACTATGTGAGAGAATATTTCCTGCCAAATGCAACCCAAGTGCAATCACCACAAATGTTGGCTCCATCCATGTCTTCCCGGTATATGCAAAGTAGCGGAAGAACATAATGCGTCCGAAATTCGCGAAGAACATCGTGAGCATCATCACCGTATAAAAAGGGAAATTGACAATTGGAAAATCAAGCGCCAAGCCAACAATAGCAGCAGCGCCAATTTCAGTACATGTTTGTAATGGACTTGTAAACTTTGAGAAATCCTTCATCGCAACGATGTAGCCTGCCATTGCGATTGCTGCCCCCATTTCAGGAAGATTCAATACGAGCAGGAGAATGGCTCCGCACAACGCAAGAAAAATACCAAACCATGTAAAAACAGGCTTCGATGTAGTCACGGTTAAATATACGCTTTTCTGATTCGAGAGGATTACTTCGGATGCTTTCCGTGAATCAAAATAAAAAAGATGTGTATGTTTATTGCAGATAAGCGTCACATGGGTTTACTTTCTCCAGTACTTAAAAAATTTCTCAATCCTTTCTCGCTTTATAAGATTGTGAAACTTCAGCGAAGAAGAAAAAAAGTGAGTCGCGTCAGGGATGATGCCCAATTGAAATTATACTCCCGTATTCTCAAAGGCGATTTCTTGCATTATGGCTATTTCGATAATCCTGAAACCAAACCGGAGTCAATTTCTCTCAATGATATTTATAGAGCCCAAAGAAGATATGCAGAAATCTTAATAGAAAAAATTCCCGATCAGCGAGATGAGATCCTTGATATTGGTTGCGGTATGGGCGGTTTAATTCCAATGTTACGTGAAAAAAATTGGAGGCCGGTGGCACTCACACCAGACAACACACAGATGCATTACATCTCTCAGAAATATCCAGACCTGAAAAAATATCATTGTAAGTTTGAGGACATTCCTGAAAAAGAAAACGCGGGGAGATATGGAGTCCTTATTACTTTCGAGAGTTTGCAGTATCTCAATCTCGACCAATCACTCCCGCTTTTGCATCGTATATCAAAACTAGACGCAACCTGGATTGCTTGCGACTATTTCCGAATTGGAAACAAAGCCGAAAAGTCTGGCCACTATTGGAATGAGTTTCTGGAAAAATTGAAGTTACACGGCTGGGAACTTACGCACGAACAAGATATTACTCCCAATATTCTTCCGACAATGGCTTACGTGTACATGTGGGGAAACGAGATTGGCAGGCCTGTTTGGGATTTTGCAGTCGAGAAATTTCAGGTAAAGGCTCCCGGGTTTCATTATGCGGCTGAATCTGCTATCCCAAAACTGCGCGCAAAATTCGACAAGGCACTTGACATCGTAAATCCTGAAATTTTCAGTGAGAATAAATCGTACAAGCTCATGGTCTTTCGCAAATCAACGACGCAACAAGAATAATTTTTCATTTGGCAATACAGCTGCAAATGCGGAATATCCGAAATATTATTTTTGATTTGGGTGGAGTTCTGATCAATCTCAATTTCCAACTCTCTGCTGAGAAATTTGCCAAATTGGGGATGAAGAATTTTGACGAACTATATTCCTCATCTCAGCAAGATGGATTGTTCGACGATTTTGACAAAGGCGTTTTGACACCCGAAGAATTCCGCCAAAAGATTCGTTTGAATATTGCCGAAGATGTAACTGATGAACAAATCGATGCGGCATGGAATGCAATGTTGCTTGACATTCCTCAACACAAACTTGATTTGCTTCGTGAACTAAATGGTCGATACCGTTTGTTTCTTCTGTCAAACACCAACCGCATTCACGTTAAATGTTTTTCCGTTGCGTTAGAAGAACATTACGGCGTCAACATCTTCGCAACACATTTTGAAAAATGTTATTTCTCCTGTGAAACAGGAATGAGGAAACCTGATG